>NZ_JBJGXI010000078.1:0-12330 GCF_045635475.1 Radiobacillus sp. PE A8.2
TATTAAATTATTTTCACAAAAAATAATAATTACTCGATCATCATCACGTAAGAACTCATAGTGTTCTGACACTTTTAATCTCCACATTATTATATTTTACAACTAAAAAATTTATTAAACGAGGTGAAAAAATGACAACTAGTCTATTAGCAAAAGAGTATCCGATAGATAAGATATTTAGTAACGATTACGCATTTTCAATACCTAATGTACAAAGACCATATTCTTGGACGGAGGAAAATACTGAGGTTTTATTAGATGATTTATTAGAGTTCATTGATAATTCTTCAACAAATTTTATTGATGAAATGAATCCATATTTTTTAGGTAGTATTGTATTAATAAAAGAAGACGGACCAGACTCACAAGTATTAGATGGTCAGCAACGATTAACCACACTAACTATCTTACTTGCTGTACTTAAAAACCTATTACCCGAAAAGGCTAATGAAATTAAAGGGTTTTTATACGAAGAAGGAAATTCATTAAGAGGAACACCTGACCGCTTTCGGTTAACACTAAGAGATCGAGATGCTGATTTTTTCAGAGAGTTTATTCAGGCTGATGGTGGGATAGATAAATTATCAACTAACATGAAATTTGATAATGATAGTCAAAAGCAGATAGTTACCAATACATTACTCTTAAAAGAACGACTTTCTAACATCTCACAAGAAGAGAGAACTCAACTTGCTACATATTTATCATAATGAAATGTTATTTAGTTGTCGTAAGTACCCCTGATTTCGATTCGGCATACAGAATATTTTCGGTATTAAATGACCGGGGGCTGGATCTATCTCATTCCGATATTTTAAAAGTAGAAGTGATTGGTAAACTTCATAAAAATGAACAGGATAAATTTAATGAAATGTGGGAGGATGCTGAGGAATATCTAGGCCGTGATACCTTTAATGAGTTATTCTCTCATGTAAGAATGATTTACCTGAAATTTAAATTAAGGTCAACTATAATTAAGGAATTTCGAGATTACGTTAAACCTTCAGAAAATCCCAAAGACTTCATTGAAAATAAGTTGGTACCTTTTTCTAATGCATTTAAAAGTATATTAGAAATGGATTACAAAAGTGCAAATAATGCAGATGAAATCAACAATCATTTTTATTGGTTATTAAAGATTGATAATAGGGATTGGGTTCCTGCTGCAATTCTTTTTCTTTCAAAGTATGAAAATGATTCCCCAAGGCTTTTAAAGTTTTTCAAAGATTTAGAGCGTTTGGCCATGGCTATGATGATACTTAGGTATAATATAAATCAACGTATTGAACGGTTTAGAAATCTTCTAATCGAAATTGAAGACGGTAAAAACCTTTATATAGAAAAATCCTCTCTCCAATTAACAAATGAAGAAAAAAGACTGATTGTCAAACAATTGGACGGAGATCTATACCAAATGAAGAAAGTCCGTTTACCAGTATTGCTAAAATTGGATTCATTATTATCCGATGATTGGATTATATTAACTCAAGTAACTGCGATTGTAATATTAGTAGATCTTGCATTATTACAAAACCCAAACATAACTAAAATATGGAAAGCTGAATTTGCACATGAGGAGCAGGTTAAAAAAACAATACTTGAATCCCGCCGTACTGCTATTATGGATGAGAGTAAGGTGAAGAAGCATCAAGAAATTTTACATACAACAGTTGAATATTTTTCGGACGAATATGAGGAAGAACTTTATTCGTTAATCGAATTTAAAGAGGCTCTAGAAAAATATTGTAGGAAATATACTGAAATATTTGAATTAAAAGTTGGCTTCTATATGTTTGACCCTATCATGTTTATGGATGACCAGCAAAAACAAGATATTATAAGTGGTAAAGTACATGATATTGAATTGGGAAATGGCATAATTCTCTTTGAAGATATGAATGATGAAGATAAAGAAAAAGCAAAGACAACATTAATAACTTCTTTGACAAAAGGAGAGATTGAAGTATTGGTAAAAGAAAGATTAATTGCTATTCCTTATTTTAGTGAAAGTTTTTGTACAATTTCCACTGTTTCAAGTGAATTTGCAAAAGTTGAAACTATAGATGCTTTGCATATTTCTAACATGATAGCAATGTTAGATTGGTTTATTGGATTCAAGGAAGAATAATTGTCAATTGTAAGCCAATGAATGAGTAGTCTATTAATCTATGATATAATTACTTTAAATGAAGGATTCTAGGAGGTGGATAGTTTATGGCAATTGATGTGGAAGAGAAAAAGTCAAGTAGTGGTGCATCTAGGAACTCACGAAAGAATAAAAATAGTCAAAGTAGACGTCCATCTAGAATTTCGAGAAATCAATATTTATATCCAAAACCCCACATTAGTGATGAAGATACTGGACGCAGATCAGTAATCGAAAAGACAAATTCAGTACTAAAAGCTATAGCGAAACGTCAATAAACGAATTTAGTTAGTTATATTATAGAACCCTTTTGAATAGACTTGATAACAAGTTTTATATCAGGAGGGTTTTTCTATGCGATCTAAAAGAAAGGAAAAAAGTAATCAATTTCCAGTAACGAAAGCTTCTAAACTAGTCAAAAGACCTATTGTTAAAAGAATTGAAGAAACATTGGAGTACATAGAGAAGAAGCAGAAATAACTTTTTTATTAGATCAACAGGGGATGAATACTACCTTTATCGTGTCCATCACTAATCCATCACCTGCCTCATGTGTCCAAACTGCTATCTCGTCCAAAATAAACGGACAGACATCTCAAAGGTTATTCTCATAGAAAACATGCGCGTTTGTTGCATTAATATTCTTTCGTATTTGTTTCGTATTGTTTTGTTTATATAATTTGTCCGCACTTCGGGTCACAATGTAGTCGATGTGCCGGTTGATACTCCAGTCCGAACTATAGTCCATATGTGGTCCATGTTGGCCACAGACTATTCATCTGGTAGATCGAAGCCTTCTTTCCACCTTGCGATTGGAAAGAAATATAGCATTTATCCACCAGTTCCTCTTTTTATGGGTTAAAAGGTCCGATGGTTAATCTTACCGTCGCGGCAACGGTGAATGCTGCTTTCTAACCAGTTAATTGTTTGTTGTGCATGAGGGTATGCCGTACAGGCTGACTCAGAAAGTGGGACAAATCGATATAGTTATAAAATCCATTTAATAGAGTTCATGAGTAAACTTCCTTTCATTTTTGGGATTGGTTATGTAAAAGAGGGTCAGGTTTACTGTTCTAGTCTATGTGAAAAAGCTAAGGTCCTGCTGGAACGATAAAACTGACCCCGCGTTCCACCGCACTCTGTGTACAGTTTGATCCAAGCGATGTCCAGCATAGGTGGGAAGAGATGACCGATGACGGTTATATAAGTAACCATAATCCGAATGGTAACGCCTTGTATGTTGTTGATATTTGTGTGCATCCGGAGTACCGCAAATTGGATCTAGGTAGATGGCTGATGCAATCGATGTATGAGGTTGTTATTCAGTATGATTTAGAGCGTTTAGTAGGTGGAGGTCGGCTTCCAGGCTATCACAAATATGCAAACGAGCTTTCTGCAGAAGCATATTTAGACCGTGTTGTTTCAGGGGAATACAAGGATCCTGTTACGAGCTTTTTATTGCGATGTGGGCGAAAGCCTTTAGGTGTGATTGAGAATTATCTAGAGGATGAAGAATCGTTACATTATGCTGCTTTAATGGAATGGAAAAATCCATTTAAACGTTAGAAAAGCGTGTCCTCCGGTGTCGGTGGGCACGCTTTTATTGATTTGTTTTTTCATTAACGAATGCTTCTATTTCTTCTGCTGTACCCATTGCTAGAAGTTGATCTTTGTAAGATGAAAAAATCTCGATGAAACAGAGCATCAGTTTTACTGTTCTGGTCTATGCGAAAAAAACCATAAGATCCCCGCTGGAACGATAAAACTGACCCCGCGTTCCAAAAAAAACGTGCCCACCTAGGTGGACACGCTTTATGAGCTAAGTCTATTGATTTGTTTTTTCTTTAACGAATGCTTCTACTTCTTCTGCTGTGCCCATTGCTAGGAGTTGATCTTTGTAAGATGCTAGCTCTTTTTTAGATAAATCTCTAATTTGGGTACGTGCTGGAAGAATTGATGTTGCACTCATGCTGAATTCATCTAATCCAAGACCTAATAAGATAGGAATTGCAATCGAGTCGCCAGCCATTTCTCCACACATACCAGCCCATTTACCTTCTGCGTGTGCAGCCTCGATCACGTTGTTGACGAGGTTAAGGATTGCTGGGTGATACGGTTGGTATAAATAAGAGACGCGCTCATTCATACGATCTGCTGCCATTGTGTATTGGATTAAATCGTTTGTTCCAATACTGAAGAAATCAACTTCCTTCGCGAACTGCTTGGCAATAACAGCCGTAGATGGAATCTCAACCATAATACCAATTTCGATACTATCAGAAACTTTAACGCCTTCTTTTGTTAAATTGGCTTTTTCGTCTAATAATATTGCTTTCGCTTCACGGAATTCACTTAGCGTCGCGATCATCGGGAACATAATTTTTAAATTACCGTAAACACTAGCTCGTAGCAATGCGCGAAGCTGGGTACGGAAAATATCCGTACGTTCTAAGCAAAGACGAATCGCACGGAAGCCTAAAAATGGGTTCATTTCCTTTGGCAGGTCTAAGTAATTTAGTTCTTTATCTCCACCGATGTCTAACGTTCTCACGACAACAGGCTTGTCTCCCATTTGCTCAAGCACGGATTTATAAGCGTCAAATTGCTCATCTTCAGTTGGAAGTTCACTTTTACCCATGTATAAAAACTCGGTACGATAAAGCCCGACACCTTCGCCACCGTTTTCTAGTACGCCAACAACATCTTCTGGCGTTCCAATGTTAGCAGCTAGCTCTACGTGGACTTGATCACTTGAAAGCGTAGGCTCGTCTTTAAGCTTTGCCCATTCTTTCTTTTGTAGTTCAAAATCCGCTTGTTTTTGCTTATACGCAGCAACTTCTTCATCTGTAGGGTCGAGGATAACTTTTCCTTCAATCCCGTCAACGATGATTAGTTGATCCTTACTAGCATCAGATGTAATTGTTTTTGTACCAACAACTGCTGGAATTTCTAAAGAACGCGCCATAATAGCCGAATGTGATGTTCTACCACCGATATTTGTAGTGAAGCCCTTCACAAATTGTTTGTTTAATTGAGCTGTATCAGATGGTGTAAGATCTTCAGCGACAATGACAACTTCTTCATCGATTAATGCAGGATCAGGAAAAGTGACTTTCAATAAGTGTGACATCACACGCTTGGTTACGTCTTGGATATCTGCCGCACGCTCTCGCATGTACTCGTTATCCATCGCTTTAAACATATTGATGAACATTGTAGCAGTCTCATCAAGTGCAACTTCAGCATTGACTTTTTCTGATTTGATTTTGTCTTGAATTGGGTTAATCATTTCTGGATCACTTAAAACTAACAAGTGTGCAGAAAAAATTTCTGCGTGCTCATCACCAAGTGTGCGCTTTGCATTTTCTTTAATCTTTTCAAGCTCTTGTTTAGAAATAGCAAGAGCTTGATTTAAACGTTCTATTTCAGTGTCTGTATCTTCCACTGTCGTTTTTTCGAATGATAAATCTGGAGCTGCAAGTTTATACACTTTTGCGATTGCAATTCCACTTGATGCTGCAATACCGCTCAAACTACTCATTAATAATTACTCTCCCAGTCCTTCTTTTTTAATTACTTCAAGAATGCCGTCAAGTGCTTCTTGTTCGTCAGACCCTTCAGCAATAATTTTAATTTCAGAATCTTTCGGAATACCTAAAGACATAACACCCATGATTGATTTAAGGTTAACTGATTTGCCGTTGTACTCAATCTTTGCTTCCGCTTCATAGCTACTTGCTTTATTAACTAGTACTGTTGCTGGTCTAGCATGTACTCCTGTTGGATCTGTAATTTTAACTGTTTGTTCTACCATAATTAAAAACCTCCTAAGATAATATAAATCATTCATCTTTGTGCGGGCACTCTACAACATAATTTTACTCTTTTTATAGGTATATTTTCAACTTTTGCTTTATGCTTAGCATAAAACCAATTTTTGCTAGTGTGATAAGTATAAATTGCTGCGGGTGACCTTCTCAAAGTTCCAGCTATTAGAATAGCATTGACACATAGAAAAAGTCCAACAACAAATATGTGAACTTACCATTTATTTGTGTGTAGCTTGCTTTAACCTTGCAATAGCTTGGTTTTTGCAGTTGCGATGCTAACTAAATCCCACTCTACTTTGTTATACGTGATGAAGCTGAAGGGACGATCGTTTGAGTCCATTCATAAATATCTGCAAATACTTCTTGTTTGTTTTCTTCATTTAGCATTTCATGTCTTCCACCTGGATAAAAATGAGCAGTAACCTCACCGACGTTCAATTGTTTGTACTGGTCAATCACTTTTTGTACACCTTTGCCAAGGTTACCAACGGGGTCATCTGTGCCGCTAATAAATAATATAGGCAAATCACTTGGAATCTTTGTGATGTTTTGCTGGTCATGTATAACAGTTAAGCCGTCGAACATATCATAGAAAAAGCTTGCCGTCGGTGTAAACGTGCAATAAGGATCGTTTATATACTTTTGGATCTCTTCCTTATCTCTCGTTAACCAGTCTCGTGTTGTTAATGGTTTAGGGATATGTTTCGTATTTCCCATCGAGGTTATGCGTGATAATAATTTACTTTCCCCTTTTTTCCCTTTTCTTATGATTTCTAATCGTGCTAAAAATTTAGCGAATGATAGCTCTACCTGGGAATGGCTTGCTGTACCTGATAAGATTACGCCAGTGAGTAATTCACTATGTTTTTGTATATAATTTCTAGCAACGAAACTTCCGAAGCTATGTCCTAATAAAATAACCGGTGTATCCGGATAGGTATTTTTAATATGTTTGGTAATTTCGACTAGGTCATTCGTTACGGTTTCAAAACCATCTTTTTCAGAAAAATAGCCTAGCAGTCCTTGGCGGTCTCCTGTATTTCCGTGGCCGCGGTGGTCATTCGCAAAAACAAATATATCATTGTCGACAAGATATTCAGCAAATGCTTGATAACGGTCGCTATGCTCGGTCATGCCATGGGAAATTTGAATAATCGCAGCCGGTTGTTTGCTCGGGTCTGTCCAGCTTTGCACAAATACAGAAGTTTGATCTTCCATCTCTAACCAAAAAGAATCTTTTTTCATAAATTATCATCCTTTCTTTTATTGGTTGCATATAGGCGCCTGTTTAAATAACTGCATATAGGTGCTTTTGTCGAAAATAAGCAATTTTAACTTGCTAACTATCCATGACTTGTGCTACATTTATCATATGTATTAGTGGGTCTTAGGAGGTGTGCGCAACATGTATGGAGTTGCGATAACGTTATTAGTAATTGATGCAATTGCTCTTATTATTTTGGTTCTCTTACAATCAGGAAAAAGTGCTGGACTTTCAGGTGCAATCTCCGGTGGAGCCGAGCAGCTTTTTGGAAAACAAAAAGCACGCGGTATTGATGCTGTATTGAACCGTGCTACAATTGTAGTTGGAGTTCTTCTTTTCATTCTAACATTTCTTGTTGGATATGTACTATAAAATGCGTGTTCAAAAAGGTGACGAATTAGCAGCAAGAAGGTCGAGGCGGTGAAGTCTAGAGGACCGCAGTGTAGGCTTTTCCTACATGAGGACCGGATAGACGAACCAACTCTAGAGTTCGCCGCTGATCATTTGGTGCCTTTTTGAACAACCTCTATAATTATTATAGAAACTAAGCAATCCCTTACTGCATATAGTGAGGGATTATTTCGTTTTTAGTAGGGTAAACTAATAGAAAAGGTGTTTGTGGACAAGTTCGGTCGTGAACAAAAATCGGCTCGGACTGTTATGAAGCCATTATTTGTGTATTACAACGAGAAGTTTGGTAGGATTTATCTGGTACATATAGAAATAATAGGGGGAAGTGTATCAATGAAAATTAAATTACCTGAGCCTTTCACGTTTGAAGCTGGAGTACGCGCGGTATTGTTATTACATGGATTCACTGGACATACAGCCGACGTAAGGATGTTAGGAAGATATTTACAAAATCAAGGCTATACGTGTCACGCACCGATCTATAGGGGGCATGGTGCACCGCCGGAGGAGCTTGTCGCATCTAATCCTGACCAATGGTGGGAAGATGTAAACATTGCTTTAAACCACTTACGGGAGCTTGGTCATGAACAAATTGCAGTAGCGGGTTTGTCGCTTGGTGGCGTACTTGGATTGAAATTAGCTTACTCGGAACCGGTGAAAGCAGTGATCCCGATGTGTGCGCCGATGTTTTTTGATAATGAAACACAGCTAACAAAAGGATTTCGGGCGTTTGCTAGCGAATATAAACAACTAGAGAAGAAAGATGATGCGACTATTAATAAGGAAGTCGAACAGTTAATGGGCGAATCAAAGCAACTTTTTTCGAAGCTAGGAGGACTCATTACCGAGGTGAAACAGCATGTTGACCACATTTATGCACCGACAATGGTAATGCAGGCTAGGCGTGATCAGATGATTAATACGGACAGTGCTGACTATATTTATGAAAACGTGGAAGCAGATCAAAAAGAAATCAAATGGTACGAAGATTCAGGACACGTGATTACTTTGGATAAAGAAAAAGAACAGTTACATGAAGATATTTATCAATTTTTAGAATCATTGGATTGGTCTTAATCCATACTAAAGTTAGGTATGGAAAATGGAGAGCTTCCATTGTTTTAGAAGGAAGGTGAAAGATTGAATAATGAAGAAACGAAGCAGAAAATTCTCGATTATTTCAGAGAAAATGCTTCCAAACCATTAGCAGTTAATGAAATAGAAGAAATAGTTGATATCGATGATGCTGATCAGTTCAAAATTTTAATGAAAATATTAAATGAACTCGAGGAAGCTGGAGAGTTAGTTAGAACGAGGAAAAATAGGTATGGGCCACCGGAGCGGATGAATCTGATTCGAGGCAAAATCCAAATGCATGCGAAGGGCTTTGCATTTTTAATTCCGGATGAAGAAGATCAAGATGATGTGTATATTAATCATGCCGATCTGCAGTCTGCCATGAACAATGATAAAGTGTTGGTTCGAATTGAGGGACGCGATGAACACGGCAAGCGGCCAGAAGGTGTTGTCGTTCGTATTTTAGAAAGAGCGGTCTCAGAAATCGTTGGTACTTATGATGGCAATGGCAACTACGGCTTCGTAATTGCCGATGATAAACGGATACCGAACGATATTTTTGTGCCAAAGCATGCATCAGCTGGTGCGGTGGACGGACACAAAGTAATCGTGAAAATTACCAAATATCCTGAAGGACGCATGAGTGCAGAAGGGGAAATCACCCAAATCCTTGGGCACAAAAATGATCCAGGGATTGACATTATCTCGATTATTTATAAGCACGGCATTGCGATTGATTTTCCAGAAGAAGTAATTGAACAAGCTGCAAACACACCGGAATCGATTAATGAAGATGAAATTGCGAACCGCAAAGATCTTCGTGATGAAATGATCGTTACGATTGATGGTGCCGATGCGAAGGATTTAGATGATGCGGTAACCGTCAAAAAGTTAGATAACGGGAACTATAAGCTAGGCGTTTACATTGCTGATGTAACTTATTATGTGGAAGAAAATTCGCCAATCGATAAGGAAGCATTGGACCGTGGTACGAGTGTTTATTTAGTAGACCGTGTGATTCCGATGATTCCACATCGTCTGTCTAACGGAATTTGTTCACTAAATCCACAGGTAGACCGGTTAACACTCGGATGTGAAATGGAGATAGACAAACAAGGACAAGTTGTTGGGCATGAAATTTTCCAAAGTGTGATTAGAACGAATGAACGTATGACTTATAATGATGTGAATAAGATTTTAGTCGACAAAGACGAACAACTGATGGATCGTTATAAGGAATTAGTTCCGATGTTTCAGGATATGGAAGATTTAGCAGCGATTTTACGCGGAAAGCGTTTTGGACGTGGCGCCATCGATTTTGATTTTAAAGAGGCGAAAGTGCTCGTTGATGATGAAGGTAAATCGGTAGATGTTGTAATCCGTGAACGCTCTGTTGCCGAACGCTTAATTGAAGAATTTATGCTATGTGCCAATGAAACAGTAGCGGAACATTTCCATTGGATGGACGTACCGTTTATCCACCGAATTCACGAAGATCCAGATCCATCGAAGCTGCAGAGCTTCTTTGATTTTATAGGAACCTTGGGCTACGTTGTTAAAGGTACGTCCAACGAAATTCATCCACAAGCCTTGCAAAAGGTATTAGATGAAGTAAAGGGCGAGCAAGAGGAAATGATTATTTCGAAATTAATGCTCCGCTCGATGAAGCAAGCGAAGTATGATCCACAAGGCGTTGGTCACTTCGGCTTAGCAACAGAATTTTATACACATTTCACATCACCAATTCGTCGTTATCCAGATTTAATCGTACACCGTCTAATACGGACGTACTTGATTAATAAAAAACTGGATGAAAAAACGATCCGCCATTGGAAAGATGTGTTACCTGATATTGCGAGACACGCTTCTGAAAAAGAACGCGGCGCAGTTGACGCAGAACGTGAAACAGACGATCTGAAAAAAGCAGAATATATGGCTGATAAAATCGGCGAAGAATTTGACGGGGTAATCAGCTCGGTAACAGGCTTCGGTTTGTTTGTCGAACTGCCGAACACGGTAGAAGGCCTCGTGCATGTTAGTTATTTGACCGACGATTATTATCACTTTGATGAGCGTCACTACGCCATGATCGGTGAGCGTACCGGTAATGTGTTCCGCATAGGTGACGAAATAACTGTTAAAGTTGTTAACGTAAATCTAGAAGAACATGTGGTTGATTTTGAAGTTGTCGGAATGAAACCGCGAAAAGAGCGCGTATCCACTGACCGTCCAAAGGTGATCAAAGCGAAAACCTTAAAGCAAAACGACAAAAAAGGTCGTAGCAATGGTAACGACAAACCTAGAGGCAAGGGTAGAGGACCAGGTGGCACACGCCAGAAGAAAAATAAAGGTAAGAGCAAGAAGAAAAAATAGACGTGGAGCACGGCGTGAGAATGCCGTGCCACGTTTTTTTTTTGTTTGGGTGTTGGCGGGAGTTTTCGCGGCCACGAGAGACGTTATTTTGATGAAAAACTGTCTTTTTTGATATTGCCGGCCACCAGGGAGCTTATTTGCATGAATTGTACTGATTTTCCCTGAATTTTACCCAATAAGAGCGCTGGTGGCCGTGTACTGCAAATATCAAGTTTTTCTAAAGAAATAAGCTCCCCTGTGGCCGCAGAAACTCCGACCATTCTATCTTTTCGTATATTCCCCATATAAAATCCAAGCATCACTAACGTCGTATGCATCAAGGTTCGGGATATTTTCAAAGCCTTGCTGAGAAAAATCTATCCACACATGCATATCATCTTCTGTAGCACGGCTTTGCATAAAATGCTTTACTGTCTCCCACAATCCTGGCTGCTCGTTATGGTCATTCCAGAAGTATTTCACATGCGCATACCAGTTACCTTTCCGGTCAGGCTTGATGACGAGGAAACGGTCCTGAGCTTGATTTTGATAAAAGACAGAGGATTCTAGGTGCTGATCGGAAAACAAATCTGCTTTTAATGGCAGTGGATTGTAACATTCATACGGATAGACATTTCCAAGTGCGTTCGTTTGGACGGTTTGTAATAATGCTCGCTTATCCGCCACGGATGTTACTTGTTGCCACACATCACCATTCTCGCCACCAACAAGGTCAATGTCCTTAACTGTAAAGGAGTGAAGCTTTGTCATCACGGATAAACCTAATTTTTCAAGCACGCGTCTCGCGGCTTTGTTACCCTCATTCGTGTTGGCGCCGAGCCATGTAATGGTTGGGTCTTGTCTTAGTACGTCGGCAATGTGAGAGAGCAAGCGGGTCGCGTTGCCTTTGGACAAGTAGCGATGGTCACTGCGCAGTCGACCAATCATCGCATTGCCACCTGGAAACACGTGATACCCTGCAATCGCGAGCAAGTGCTTTTGCTCATCATAAAGACCATACAGAAACTCGTTCTCCGATTGAATTAAATCAGGAAATATGTAATGGATATAATCATCTTCTATGTTTGTTTCCATCTTTTTTACAACATCATAGTCATCCATAACCAGTTCTCTTATCATTAACGTATCTTGCACTTTCGATTGCCCCCTAAATATGTAATCACAGCTTATCTTCTCACAAGAAAATAGCGATTGTCTATTACAATAGCTTCCGATTGACTGCCCATAGA
>NZ_JBJGXI010000079.1:0-12250 GCF_045635475.1 Radiobacillus sp. PE A8.2
TTTAAAAAGGGTTATTCATCTGTGTACGTACATCAACTTAGTGTGAATTCATCAAACAGAAAAAGTGGCTACGGTTCATTGTTAATGGATGAAGTATACAAAATCGCCAGTGACAAAGGGATTAAACTGGTGGAGCTAGATTATTGGTGCAAAAATGAAGCTGCTATAGGCTTCTATCAAAAGCATGGTTTTGAATCATATAGAGCGTTTGTTTATAAAAACATATAGATGGTGAACGGATGGTAGCTAATAAAATACATATTATAGGTTCAGTAGCTAGTGGAAAAACAACCTTGGCAAAAAACTTATCGTCTAGATATAATGTTCCTTATTATGAACTAGATAACGTAGTTTGGAAAAGAAATAAAACAGGAGATATAAGACGCACGGAAAAAGAAAGAGAAACCATCTTGCGCACGATCATCAATTCAGATACATGGATCATCGAAGGGGTCCACAACGGAGATTGGGTAAAATCAAGTTTTGAGCATGCACAAATGATCATCTTTTTAGATACAAGATATACCATAAGAATTTATCGCATAATAAAACGATTCGTTCTCCAAATACTTAGATTAGAAAGATCAAATTACAGACCAACATTTCGAATTTTTATTAAAATGTTTAAATGGAATAATTATTTTGAAATTGTTAGTAAGCCTGCGGTTATCAAACAAATGAATCTTCATAATGATAAGTTTGTAGTAATCCGAAATGAAGGGGAGTTACGTAGACTATTAGATAAGAGGTGAGATTGCGTGAAGAAAAAGGATATTTGTGCTAACCTGCCTGTTTTGGAAACAGAGCGCCTAGTTTTAAGAAAAGTGCGTGCTGAAGATGCCAAAGATATATTTACCTATGCTTCAAATGATGCTGTTTCACAATTTGTAACCTGGAATAGCCATCAATCTCTTTCTGATACGCAAACGTTTATCGATTTCATCTTACAAGAATATGAGGATGAAAACCTTGCGTGTTGGGGCATTGTGTTAAAAGAAAATAATAGATTAATAGGAACAATAGATTTTGTTGATTGGGATACGAAGAACAAAGTGGGAGAAATTGGATACGTGCTTTCTGAGGAGTATTGGGCTCAAGGTATAATGACGGAAGCTGCAATAGAAGTGGTGAATTTCGGTTTCAAAAGGATGAATTTGGTACGAATTCAAGCAAGGTGCTTTGTCGATAATATCGGATCTGAGACCGTGATGAGGAAGATAGGTATGCGTTATGAAGGCACAGTTAGAAAAGCTTTACTTGCTAAAGGAAAGCATCATAATCTAAAAATGTATTCAATCTTACAAGAAGAAATCGACACGATATGAGTTAGAAAGGCGAGGAGTTACATATGAAGAAAATAAAGCAACTAACTATTCCTAGCGATACAAGAGTCATCGTTATCTCTGATATACATGGTGAGTTGGAGCTTTTTAAAGAGCTACTGAAAAAGGTTGATTTTAACGCTGACGATTATTTAATTATCAACGGCGATCTCTGTGAAAAGGGTAGCAATAGCAAAGGTGTTGTAAGCTATGTAATGGACCTTGTCAATCACAATCCAAAGGTTCATGTTACAGAAGGAAATTGTGACACACTTGTGGACGAGCTTATAAATGAAAATCCGAAGTTAATAGATTATTTACTTGCTAGACAAAAATCAATCTTTAACGAGTGGCTTGCGGAGTTAGATTATACTGTCTCTCAACAATCAACAATAGAAGAAGTGAAGCAACTATTGACACGGCACTATTCAAGGGAATTAGACTGGGTGTCTAACTTGCCAACAGCAATCGAAACAGAGCATTATATTTTCGTTCATGCAGGGCTAGATAAGATCGACAACTGGAAAAACACAGATCGAGAAACTGCGGTGACGATACCTGCTTTCATGGACAAATTACACCGTGCGCAGAAATATGTCGTTGTTGGACATTGGCCTGTCATTAATTATCCAACAGATGTTCCAACCTATAATCCTATTATTGATCACGAGAAGAAAATCATCGCGATTGACGGTGGGAATGTTATTAAATCAACGGGGCAATTAAATGCCTTTATCATTCAACATGGAGTTAACCAAGATGATTATTCCCATGTCTATACCGATTATCTCGCCAATTACAAAACGGTAATAAAGGAATTTACTGCAGATCCATCGATGACTGGATCGATTAATTGGCCCGATTATACAATAATTCCCGTTAAACAAAATGAACATTTTACGTTATGTGAACAACCAGAATCAAGTCGTTTCCTCTACGTGAAAAATGAGTATATTGAACAGAATGAATTTGGAAAGTACATAGCAAAATCTGCTATACCTTGTACGCAGATCAGTGTTAATATAGGAGACATTGTTTCTGTAATTGATGATAGCTGCACGGGTTTTAATTTAATCAAAAAAGATGGAAACACAGGGTGGGTTAGTAAAACCGTGTTCTGAAAAAAAGTTGTGCTTACAATTGTAGGCACAACTTTTTGTTATTTGATATCAATAATATTTCCTCTAGAGAGCTCCTTTTTTATGACAGTAATATCTAATTTACGAGCAAATTTCTTTAATTCTCGTTCCTCTGCAACTGTAACAATCGATATAACGGTGCCTGTAGTTGAACCTAGTCTACCAGTTCTTCCGGAGCGGTGGATGTACTGATTGCTTTCTAAAGGTAAATCCATGTGAATAACATGTGATAAATCCGGAATATCGAGTCCTCTTGCAGCTACATCTGTCGCTAACAATAGCTCTGATTTACCTTCGCGGAATTCTTTAATGGATTTTTCTCTTTCTTGCTTTTTCGTGTCACTATGAAGTACACCAGATGCGATCCCCATATAATCAAGTTTTTCTGCTAGTACAGAAAGGGTGTTAATATCTCTTACAAATACTAGTGCTTTCATATCGTGGTTTCTTACAAGCTTTCTAAGAAACTCTATTTTATCTCGTGCTTCACTGACAAAATAAATGTAATCGGTGACTGGCCGGTCTACATCTTTCGCACTTACTCGAATAATTTCAGGATCATTCATTATACCTTTGGCATTATTTTCAATTACGCCGGAAAGTGTCGCTGAGAATAACAATAGCTGCCTATCGCTTAACGTACTTTTAATGATTTGTTGAATAGTAGAAAGATGTTCCGGTACAAGCAGTTGATCCGCTTCATCAAGAACAATTGTCTTCACATTGTGCATTTTTAATTTTTTTTGATTGATTAGCTCTTGAATTCTTCCTGGTGTCCCTACTACTAATTGTGGTTTCTTTTTTAATTTGTCTATTTGTCTTTTAACGTTTGCACCACCAATCAAGGTTGCGCTGCTAATGCCACTGTCTTGGGACCAACTTTGAACTTCTTGGTTAATTTGCATAACTAACTCGTGCGAGGATGCTAGTACAACGACTTGCACATCCTTTTTATTGTGGTCAATCCGCTGTAATAACGGCATTAGGTAGGCTAAAGTTTTCCCGCTTCCTGTTGGGGATTCGGCGATAACGTCCTTGCCTTCTGTAATGAATGCTGCTGTTTTCACTTGAATAGCGGTAGGCTTTTCAAATCCAGATTTATTCCAAGCAGATTGCAGAAATGGTTTCGCATCCGCTACGATATCTTGTAAAGTGAAATTTTCCATGTATATTGCTCCTTTATTATAGGTAAGGTTAGTTTGTGAGAATGAACTATATTTATGTGACGCGTTTTACCAGTAATATCATACTAACACAAATTTAACTATTATTTTGCTAATAATGATTGCGCATAAGGTTGGAATTGTTATACAATGGCGTAATATTTATTTGAATGAGGTGAGAGCTATGGTGCAGGAAGAGGCTGTTGAGCAAATAGTTGCTAGTTTGACAAGAGACAATTTGGTCCAGGCAATATTTTTGAAAGGTTCGATGGGTAGAGGGGAGCATGACCAGTATTCGGATGTGGATCTTTACTGTTTAGTTGAAGAACAAGATAAACAGAGCTTTCTGAAAAATCGTTTGGAACATTTACGGGCTTATCGTGCTTTACTGTTTTATGATGATATTTTTATCATTGCGCCACAAATTATTGCTGTTTTTGATAATATGGTGCATGTCGATTTATTCACGGTGACAGAAGATACATATGTAGAGAAGGATTATATAAAGGTATTGTTTGATCCCAATCACCTGCTAGATAAGTATAAAGAAACACAGCATTTAACATTATCGAGCGCAGAATTTCAAGACGATGTTAATGATGTCTCGTGGTTCCTTTTCCAGTATAAAAAATCAGCAGACAGGGGTAATGACCTATGGTCTGTTAGCATGTTGCATCATGCGATGATACATGTAGCGCGCGTGTTGCTGCACCGTTATAAACCTGAACGGGCGCAGCTTGGATTGAAAGCGTTAGAAACATCTTTGTCAGAAGAGATATTAGTGAGAATCAACAACATATTGCAATTTTTAACCCCAAACAATCACAAGAAAGGGGTAATGTTGATTTGTGCATTGATGGCAAATGAAACCGAATGGATCCTGTCTAACCTTGAAAATCGTGAAAGCACAGCAGCGTTTCTAGAAACAATGATTCACAAAACATTCTGATAAGTGGCGGTCTCCGGATAGTAAAATATGGTATTATTATATATTATACATTTTAGAATGGGGGAATGGTTTTGCTATTACATACAGAAATGTTCGGGGATGGAGAAGCCGTCGTTTTCTTGCACACAGGATTACAATCAGGGATGACTGATTTCGAGCACCAAAGGGAATATTTCAAGCATAACTATAAGGTGTTTGTTCCCGATTTACGCGGACATGGTAAATCGGAAACAACGGATTTTTCTAATTATTTTGAGGACTGTGCACAAGATTTACTAGAAACACTCGATTTCTATAAACTAAACAAAGTTCATCTTGTTGGTTGTTCCTTAGGTGCTATAGTTGGCTTGTTTTTTGCAAAAAGGAATGCTGATCGAATTAAAACTTTAACGCTTTCCGGAATTTTACATAAAAAGCCCGATAATTGGTTGGAAATGCATAAAGAGGATGTGGAATTCCAAGCACAATTGTTGCAGGATGAAGAGACAGTTAACTATTTTAATAGTGTTCATGCTGCGGATTGGAAACAGTTTATTTACATGGGACGAGAGGAGAACTGGTATCCATTTGAAGAAACCGGAGATGTCGCTGCCATTAATTTTCCGACACTGTATATGGTTGGAGAGGGCAATAAGGCCGAAACAAAGGGTGCGATTAGCTATCCACAATTAAACGATCACATCCATGTTTCTATTATTCCTTTTGCTTCCCATTTAGTACATAGTCAGCAACCGGAGATTTATACACGTATCTTGGAAGTGTTTATGGAAGAAGGAAATAGTTGATTTTAAAAATAATGAGGAGATGCTTCATTGAAATTGATTCCAGAATCTAATAAATTGGGCGATTATTTAACGGAGATTGATGTTGTGAATTTCTCCCATCCTTTAGTGAAGAAAACTGCTAATGAATTATTTCACGCTGAACAATCGGAAATCGAAAAAGTGAAACGTTGTTTTGAATTTGTTCGAGATCAAATATCTCATTCTTGGGATTTTCAAGGGTCGCGAGTAACTTGTAAAGCTTCTGATGTGCTTCTATACAAGCATGGGATATGTTATGCAAAATCCAATTTGTTAGCGGCATTGTTACGCTCAGAAGGAATACCGACGGGCTTTTGTTATCAACGGCTGATGATATTCGATACACCTGAAAAAGGATATTCCCTTCATGCTTTGAATGGTATTTATCTCCGCACTTTAAATAAATGGATACGATTAGATGCTCGTGGTAACAAGCCAGGTGTGCAAGCTGAATTTTCAGTAGATAAAGAGATATTAGCATTTACGGTGCAGGAAGCGTTTGACGAGAAGGACTATCCAACTATTTATACGACACCTAACTCCAAAACGATTGATACATTACTAGAAAATAACGATGCGATAGAAATGTATAAACATCATCTACCAGAGAAAATTTTATAATTTCCAAACACAAACACATATACTTTAAAATGGTTTAATCCAACTATATGTGGTTGTGTTTGGTTAAGATAAGTATTATGGAATTGACTAATCAGCTTACATATAGATTATTGATTTAAGTGAAATTGATGGAAGGAATGGTCGGTGATAAATGGAAAGGTATATTAACACAGAAAATAGTAGGCTATGGACATCAAAAAAGGGACACGGCATTCCTGTAATTTTGATAAGCGGCGGACCTGGCATCTGCAATTATATGCATCCTGTTTCTGAACTAATCGACGATATCAGCAAGGTAATTATGTTTGATCCTAGAGGGTGTGGACGTTCGAGCAACGATGAGAATGGCTATGGTATCAATACTACCCTGCAGGATTTGGAAAAAATCCGCGAAGCATACGATATAGAAAAGTGGATCGTTATTGGACACTCTTGGGGAGCGGATGTAGCGCTTGCCTACGCGCTTTCCTATCCCGAATCGGTATTGAAGTTTGTTTCTATCGCGGGGACTGGTATTCAGAATGATCGGGATTGGAAGCAAGCATATGTGCGAGGGAAAACGGAGAAAATGGAAGTTGTGCCTGATATTTCATTTCCGGTAAATAAAATTGTGCATCGTAGTTTAATTGATTCATGGAGGCAGTACATAAAAAGCCCTTCTTTGCTGAGCGATATTTCACAGTTGAGCCTGCCTTGTCTGTTCGTTGTAGCTGAAAATGATATCCGCCCATCATGGCCAATTGAACAAATTACTGCACTGATTAACCACTCGTCTTTTAAAAAAGTAAAAGAGAGTGGACACTATATTAGGCTGGATAAACCACATGTGTTGAAGGAAATGCTAAGAGATTTTATTGGGGATGAATTTAAGCTGAGTTAGGGGTTGTTAATTGTGGAAACGAGAACGAAGTACCCATATATTTATTTTCTAATTGCACCACATGTTGTGTTTGTTTATAAAATAGAAACGTTACATTATTTAACTATGAATGACATAACTGAAACAGGAGATTGGGAAACATTCGAGATTAGTAATACTGAAGATTTTGCTATGTTTGATCATGAGAAAAGTGAACCATTGCGAGGAAGGGGATACTTTGTAAATCAAGAAGCAAGAAATCAGATGACAGACATAATTAATAAACAAATACAGTTAAAGAAAGCTCAATCTAAACAACCTTCTGATAATATAGTAATCCCTGTTCATATTCTTTCTTCTGATGCTGCAGCAGGTTCATTAAGGGTGGCGTTAGACCGTCCAAAGAAGGTTATTGGTTTTCAAGGGTTCTTTTCCATAGGTCCACTTTGGAAGCTGGAAGATGCAGAAGGACAAGCATTGCGAAATCAATGGTTTTATGAAAATATAAATTTGGAGCAGGATGACCATGTATACCAAAACCAGTTCAAGAATACGCTTCTAGAAATATCAGACATACCCGATGAGGCACCGATTTATATTTGGACTGCCGATAATGCTGATGAGCAAATTGGAATGAGATTTATTCTATATGTATTGCGTGAAAAACCAAATGACATTTTTATAATTAACGCTACAAATACCGTAGAGAACTTCACAGACAATCAACAAGCTAACTTCCATTCCAACCATATTCACCCAGATCAGTTTAGAATCCTCATAGAGCAATCCAAGCAGGCCAGTTCGTTGTCACAATTCGATCGCAATAGGCTGATAAACGAATGGGAAACACTATCACAATCAAAAAACGTACTCCGGATATGGTTGAATAACAAAATTGAAAACGTACCAGAGCAGCACCATGATCACATAATCATTAATGCACTTGAAAAATTGCATGTAGAAAAAGAAGGACGAGAGTTTATTAAAGTAGGAGCTTTGATTGGTAGCCTTTTAGAACATACCGATTATTTTATTGATGCCTTTTATTTAGAATTTAGAATTCGAGCTTTAGTCTACAATGGCACATTTGAATTAAAAGGAATTCCAAAATCTATGTGGCATTATAGTGTTAGGCTACGATTATAGTATAGGAGCGGTGAAGTATGAAGAAGAATACCTAATTCCAGGTAAATGAAGGGAGTATCATACAAACAATCATGTCTTAAATAATTAGATTGCTCTGGATCAAAAACGCTCAGCCAATTTTAGTGCTGAGCGTTTTCGAGATTCGTGTCATTCAACTTCTTTAAGCGTATTCTCTATTTTTTGTAGTCGTTGATTTAATTCCGAAATGGCTGTCATTTGCTGTTGTTGTAAAGCTGCATTCTCTTTATCTAGTTGCAGCCTTTCTTCGGCTCGTCGCTCAGTACGGCGAACAACTTTGCTAACATATATAATTACAAAAATCACGATAGCAATTGGAACAAGCATAGTTCCTATTGCTATTAATATATTTAAAATATTAAAAGAAGTTACCATAATTTAACTACCCTTTCTTGATTTAGAATCTTGATTTGATTTACTTGGAATTCTTCTATATGTAGTTTGAAAATGATTTTGCATTCTAGGTTTTCTAGCAAACGGAAGCTAACAATTGCAGCATGCCAAATAAATAATCATGCAGAAGTTCAATAGAAAGCATGTCATTCAACTTCTTTAAGTGTATCTTCTATATTTTTTAGACGTTGATTTAATACATTAATCGCTGCCATTTGTTGTTGTTGTAAAGCTGCATTGTCCTTATCAATTTGCAGTCTTTCGTCTGCCCGACGCTCGGTACGGCGAACTATTTTGATAACGTAAACAATAACGAAAATAATTATTATAATAGGAATAAACAAAGTTGCAAATCCAATTAATTGAAATATAATGTCTGTCATACTAGTGTCGGTAGATGAGATTTGAATTTTAAACTCCCCCTTTCTCATTATCTATACAACCGTAATAGTTTTCATTCCTTTCTCTTTTTTATCGTTACACTACTTGCAAGATCTGCGATTAATTGTTCACTTAACTCTAGTGTAAAAGAGTTAACCTCATAGTATTTCATCGCCTTTCCGTCAGAGGATATTTCGTGGTTGCCTTTAATAAGATCGGCGTCCTCTAACTTTTGTAGGTGTAAATATAGCAAAGGTCTGCTAATCCCTAACTCTCTAGCAAGCTGACTAACATACTGTCTTTCGTTGTGAAGAATTGAAATAACTTTTAGTCGATACGGGTTTGATAATGCTTCCAGAATTTTAAGTAACGTGTCACCAGATAATATATCTTTCATATGTAATAATTTTATTACAGGTGTTATTAAAAGTCAATCATAAGAAGTGAGTAAATTTCTAAGTGCACAGATATTGAAAGCAGCACAGTATCAATTTAGATGCGAATGGCTAGACATTAGTATTATGACATTCATTAAAGTAATAACATAAGATCAAAGTTATGGTTAACGTTATATTGAAAAAGACAGCAAGTATCAATAGAAAGCGGTTCTTTTGTTGTTCACTATACTTGGTGATAATATAAAAAGAACACTACATATAAATCTTCTGATGTATAAATAAGAAAGGAATTATACGTATGCCTGGCAAGAAAACTGTTTTAATAACGATGTTAGTCTTGATTATTGCAGCTTTTATCATGTTAGCAATTTTTCCACCAAATAGTAATTTAGAATTTAATGAACGTGTAACTAGTATAGAGGTTTATAATCATCAGGCAGATGAATTAATAGATACAATTACAGACACAACTTTTATAAAAGAACTTATGAAGGAGTTAGATAATTCAAGAACTGGATTGGTTTCTTCACATGATGCGGGATCTCCTAGTTACAATCTTGTATTTAAAAGCAATCAAAAAAAAGCTCTTGAACTTGGTTATTATTTAGACGCCATTTATGCGGATGGTATATCGGGTCGCTATGTCGGTTCTGATGTGATTTATGGTGTGACACTGCAGTTACCACTAGAATAATAGTTTACGTACAATCGTAATAAGTTAGGAGTGTAAATATGCCAAATTGGTTATCAACCTTGTATGCTTGTGTGCTAGCAATTGTATCGTTTTTTACAGGTGAGATTGTTACTTTTGTTATGTTAGGAATCATATTGATTACTTTACAAAATATCCATGCGACACTCAAGCGGATCTTAAAATTAAAGCAAGATGAGAAAAATCAAACGGACGAAAAATTATAATTGATTAAAATTGTGGAGAACTATAATATTAAACTATCGATATTGAAGGGATGAATTTTATGATTTCGGCAAGTGCAGTTGACGTTTTACAAACAAACTATAATAAAACGTTGCGATGGAACAGCAAGTAAACCCTTAACTGCTACCCCGCAACTAAACTTGGGGGAAATAACATTGATTAGTCAGTACAGTAAATCACTATTAATGGGTACAATCATAATGTTAAGAAAGCTTAAAAAAGAAGATTATCAATCTTTCATGCAAATAGAGGATGTTATGGAAAGCAGACTTCTAATGAATGATGAAACGCCGTTTCCACCAACTGAGGAAGATCATAACAGCTTTCTAAATGAAATAAGTGCAAATAAAGATGATTATACATTTGCCATTGAAACAATTGATGGTAATCAATTTATCGGTTCAATTGCCGTTTATCTTGTTAATTGGAAGAATGCTTCTTGCAATGTTGGGATTTCGATTGGTCCAGAATATCAAGGGAATGGTTATGGAACCGATGCGATGAAAACGTTAGTAGATTTTATTTTTAATTACATGAACATAAATAAAATCAAACTGCACGTTTTCTCATTTAACAAAGCTGCAGTTCGTTCTTATGAGAAGTGTGGCTTTATAATAGAAGGAACACTTCGAGATGAAATTTTTCGGTTCGGTGCATTTCATGATGTTTATGCGATGGGAATAACTAGGAAGGACTGGATCGAGAAAAAAGCGAATATATGATAGTAGAAAGGCGCTCTAACTAGGGTGCCTTTTTAAAATAATAAAAAGGATGTGTGCAAATGGAAAAAGCATTAGTCTTAGGAGGCACAAGATTTTTCGGTATACATTTGGTGGAAGCACTGCTACAAAGAGGTGTTGATGTGACCGTAGCGACAAGAGGGGAGACATCTGACCCATTTGGTGACAGGGTAAGTAGAATCAAGATTGATAGAAGCAATCTTGATGCTTACAAAGAAGAACTACAGGCAACCAAATGGGATGTTGTGTATGACCAGATTTGTTACTCTAGTGAAGATGCAATGGAAGCGATTGAAGTTTTCAGTGGTGTAACTGATCGGTATATCTTAACATCAACTTTATCCGTGTATGATGGGAAACCAACTGCGCTGAAGGAAGAGGATTTTGATCCTTATGCATATGAAATCATCCGTGGTGATCGGGAGGCTTTTTCTTATCAAGAGGGAAAGCGTCAGGCGGAAGCGGTTTTCTTTCAACGAGCACCGTTTGAGGTTGTGGCGGTAAGAATTCCTATTGTGATGGGAATTAATGACTATACGGAGCGCCTATTATTTCATGTTAACAAAGTATCACAAAAGCAGGAGATATTTTTTACGAATTTATCATCAGCTATGAACTTTATTCCAGAAACTGAAGCAGGTGACTTTTTAGCGTGGATGGGACAAACTGATTTTACTGGACCAATTAATGCGTGTTCAAATGGTTCGATTACGTTACGAGAATTGCTATCGCTAATTGAAGAAAGTACAGGAAATAAAGCGGTGCTAGCAGCTACACAAGATGAAAAAAATGAATCACCATATAACGTACCTTCATCTTGGACAATGGATAACCAGAAAGCAAAATCAATAGGATATCCATTCAAAGAATTGAGATCGTGGCTGCCTTCGTTAATTGATACAATTGCTGTAAAATAATTAGTCAATAGCCTATGTATAAGCAACATGGGCTAATGACTTTTTTGTTCTTTCAATATGTTATAAGCTAACAGGAATTGTTGATATGTTTCTTTTCCGAATGCATTCTCATCGTTGTTAAAGAAAAGTTCAATAGTAATTACTTTAGCTTGTTCAATTGTACATTCCCTGCTATTCATAACTAATTTCAAATAAGAGATGAAATGATCCTTTTTTAAATTTCCTGCATGATTTATAACCATCTATCGATACCTCCGAATTTAAATGTGAATAATCTATCATTTATTTTATCAGTCAGAGACGAGTTTTACGAAGATCATGAACCGTTTAATCAAAAAAAGTTGATTAATAGAGGGTATAGTGATATAAATTGATTATCAAAAAGGAATTTACGGGGGATCAAGGAATGGGCGTATCTATTCATGAGCTTAAAGAAGAACATTGGGAGCATTTGACACTCCCAC
>NZ_JBJGXI010000080.1:0-11978 GCF_045635475.1 Radiobacillus sp. PE A8.2
TTAATGTATAGTTATTTATATCTTTTAATTATTTTTTTGTAAAAGCTATTGATTTCCTTGCCAAAACGTACTATTATTCGTTGAGGGAACTTCCAGTACGATCATTATAAATACTAAATTGCATTTGCTTAAAGGGGGAAGGACGATGAATTGCTGGAAAACGGTGAACGTTTCAAGGGAATTCGGTCATAATCGCATTTATATTATTTCGTTAATATTAGGACTCTTGTCTTTTATATTTCTATATTTACCTTTTTCTATGATTCATCACTCTAACAGTTTTCAAGATCATGGTGTACTTCCTTTATTATTGGGCATGTTGGCATTACCGATGATGCATAAGATGATGCACATTCTTCCATTAATTATTGGGAATAAAAAAATAAAAGTAAAAATGCGTATGCGAATGAGATGCATTCCTATATTTTCCTATCTTACGAAATCAAAAATGTCTAAAAGAATGTCAGTATTAGCATTATTAGCACCAACCATCTTTATTACAATACCTGGTTTAATTGCCAGCTATATATTTGTTGAATATTATGCTTATATTATCTTGTTTACTTCCATAAATATTGGATTATCATTTACTGATTTTATCTATGCCATTCACATGATGAAGGCGCCAAGAAAGTGTATTATTGAAAATGCTAAAGATGGTTATGATATTTTAATTTAATTGGTACTAAAGTACACACCACGTAAAATATAATATGGTGTGTACTTTTTTACTTTTTTACTGCTTTAAACTGTTCAATATGTTCATTTTTTGATAAAGTTATCTATATAGGCGTATAAGGAGGTCATAATTATGGCAATCATATTTGCTGTTTTTGCCCTAGTAGTATTATTTTTATTCAACTCTCTAACACACTCTTTATGTTTACGTACAGAAATGTCTAAAGAACGTCAACCGAACTTTTTTCGGACGATCAATGTATTAATTACCATATTATTAATATCATCATATATTGAGGTTTTGTTTACTTAAATAGTTGATTTTAATACTAAACTACATACTATCACTATGAAAAAAGGAAGCTCACCATATAGGTAAGCTTCCTTTTGATTCATATTATTATAACCACGCTGCACCAACGATAATTAACAAAATGAAAAGTACAACGATTAATGCAAAACCGCTGTTATAAGCTGCACCCATGAAAACACCTCCTTTATCTCTACTACTTATCCTATGCTTGCAGAACCTCTATTGCGTAGGCACTTGACTCAATTTAGTAAAAAGTATGTAATTTATATGATTGCTATATTTTTTTTATATAAATGTGTTATAGTATTGCAAGGGGTTGTAAAGTACTGCCCAATAGGAAAAACATTTGAGATTAGGAGTGTTAAATACATGAAAAAACTAGCAATCGCAGCAACGATTACAGCTGGAGTACTTACACTATCTGCGTGCTCTTCAGAGCCACAAGATGATTCAGAAGCTGTTGTAGAAACAGGATCAGGTGACGTGACAAAAGAAGAATTTTACCAAGAATTAAAAGCTACAAGTGGTGAACAAGTACTTCAACAAATGGTTTTAAAGAAAGTACTTGAAGGAGAGTACGGGATTTCTGATGAAGAAACACAAGAAATTGAAGATCGAATTGCAGACTATGAAGAGCAATATGGCGAGCAATTTGCATCTCTTCTGCAGCAAAGTGGCTTTAGCAGTGTAGATGCTTATCGTGAGCAAATGTTATTAAGCTTATTACAAGAGAAAGCAATCACTGAAGGCATCGAAGTATCAGATGAGGAAATTCAACAAAGATACGATCGCATGCAGACAGAAATTAAAGCAAGCCACATTTTAGTAGAAGATGAAGCAACAGCTAATGAAGTCAAAGAAAAATTAGATAATGGAGAAGATTTTGTTGGACTAGCAGCAGAATATTCTACTGACTCCTCAGCAGCAAAAGGTGGAGACTTAGGTTACTTTACTGCTGGTGCAATGGTAAAAGAATTTGAAGATGCAGCATATGCACTAGAAGTTGATGAAGTAAGTGAACCTGTTAAATCTGAGCACGGATGGCACGTGATTAAAGTTACAGATAAACGTGACGTAGAGACAGAGGTACAACCACTTGATGAGATCTCTGATGATCTAAAAAGACAAATTGCGTTAAGTAAAGTTGGTAATGCAGAAGCTCAAGAGAAACTACAAACAATCATGGATGACGCTAATATCGATGTTAAAATCGAAGAATTCAAAGATCTTTTTGAAACAGAAATTGCTCCAGAAACTACAGAATCAGGAACAGAAACAGCTGAATAATATCGAGGGCCGCTCTCTAAATAGAGCGGCCCTTTGTTTGGTCAGCTTGATATTACCTCTTTACTTTTTTCATCAGATTTCTTGTCTCGTTCATCCTTAATTCGATCGAGATAAACCTTTCCTTCACGTTCGATATAAAATTTTTCTAATTGTCGCTCAGCAATCATTGCTCTAAACGACATATACCCACAAAAAGCAATACACAAAATGAACAGGAATACCCACCATGGGACACCAAAAAGCATTTCGTTTCCTCCCCTTGTCCTATATGCTAGAAATATATGCGACAAACAGAGATTTATGATTAGCTATACTACTAATCTTCAAAACTAGGTTTATAAAATGTGCGATTGTCCATTGCAAATAAACGCTCGGTAAACTCACCAGGTTTAACTTTATCTAACGTACGATTCAACATGTTCATTTTTGCATCAATTAAGTCAATTAGATGTAAAAGCTCCGCTTCCCTTACCAGTGGTGCTTTTGGGCTTCCCCATTCTGCTTTCCCATGATGACTTAGAACCATATGTTGTAATATTAATACTTCTTCTCCTTCAATTTGTAACTCTTTCGCAGCATGTCCTATTTCTTCAATCATTATTGGGATATGACCAAGTAATTTTCCCTCTAAAGTGTAAGAAGGAGTAGCTACACTAGATAATTCTTTAAGTTTGCCAAGATCATGAACGACAATACCAGCGTATAAAAGGTCTTGGTTAATTTCAGGGTACAAGTGTTTCAATTCTTTTGCCAACTTTAGCATGGAGACAACGTGGTAGGCTAAACCAGAGACGTACTCATGGTGGTTCTTTACTGCAGCAGGATAAACTAATAAATCCTCTTGATATTTTTTTATAAAGTAGCGTACGATTCTTTGAAGATTTGGATTTTGTATTTCAAAAATAAATTCGGTTAACCGTTCCATGAGCTCTTCTTTTTGAACTGGTGCTTTTTCTATAAAATCTGTCGGGTGTACACCGTCGGTTGGCTGAGCTGGACGAATAGAATGGATCTTCAATTGTGATCGTCCTCTATACTGATTTACTTCACCAGTAACTTTTACAAGTTGCTCAGCTTGAAATAACTGTTCATCCTCGTCGGTTGCTTCCCATAGTTTTGCATCAATTTCACCTGTAACATCTTTTAATATAAGTGTTAAAAAAGGTTTGCCATTGCTTGCCATTCCTTTAGTTGCAGCCTTAACTAACATATAATAATCAAAAAGTTCTCCAATATTGTAATAAGCTATTCCTTTTTTCAACGTAATTCCTCCTCAAATTTTATTCTTATCTAATGATAAAGCCCTTATCTTAATACGTTAGTAAGGGCTCTTATCATGTAGGTGAATCAATTTAAAATTATCTTACAACAAATATTTACAGCTGCTTATAGTTGTGTGAAAGTTTTAAAAAAAACACCAGGAAGCAAGTGGCAAGATATTGTTATTATTTATCATGTCGTGGAACATATTTAAAAATTTCCCCTGATTCCACGACCTGAATAAATCTCATTAGCCACCTATAGTAATTCTGAGCATACTTTAAGCGATCTATGTCTTTATCAATTTTTGCTATCAAGATTTGATCAGTAGTGTTTTCCTTAATCATGATTAATTCTTGTATCGCTTCCTCCGCTTCATCAATATTGGTTTCCGTATGATGTCGCCAGCGACTCCCAAATAAAGTTGTAAATGATTTATACCAATCCTCCTCGGAATTGTACAAATCCTTCCGAACACCTTTCTTGAAAGCAGGTTCAACCATTTTCATATCTGCTAAGGCTCGCACCCCTGTCGACATGCTCGTTTTGCTCATCGCCATAACATCACGCATATCATCTAATGTCATTGGCTCCTCTGCGAAGTATAAGGCACCGTAAAGCCGTCCAATAGACGGTGCAATTCCATATAAATTCATATTTTTTGCGATAACTTGTACAAACTTATCAATTATTTCTTCATAAGCTTCCCATTCTTTATTTAATTCATGGTTTGACAAAAGAAGCCCCTCCAAATACTAAAACACCTTATTTTCTCAATATTTTAGCATTATTCTTAGCATAATGCTAATTCACTTTTATATTTTTTCTACGACAGATGCTTCCATACGATTTACATATTCTTTAATAAATGGCTGACACGTAAATAAAATTATTTGTTGTTTTCTTGCAATTGATGACAAAATATCAAGCATTATTTTAGCGCGTTTTTCATCAAAGTGAACAAAAGCATCATCTATAAAAAACGGCATTGCGTGTGTCGCACTTGATATTTCACTTAAAGCTAGTCGAAGCGCAACATACAATTGATCACTTGTCCCTTGCGATAACTCCTTGACTTCAAACCGAGTTCCTGTTGCATGCTCTACAAGAAGTGATTCACCTTCTTGTGGTGGAAAGACAAAACGATAATTCTCATTTGTTAATATCCGAAAGTAATGTGTTGTTTGTTCAAGTACTCTTGGTAAATATTTTTGTTGAAATTGCTGTTTTGTTTCTACCAACAACCCTTTCGCAACCTGGTATATTGCCCAATCCTTCACCTGCTGTCGAAGCTGATCTTTTTCTATTTGAAGGCGGTGCCTTAAAATCGAGTAATCCTCTGAGCTTTCCATTTTACCCAACTCTGCCCTTATATTCGCTTTCTGTTCTCGTCTAACTTCTATTCTTTGTGTGATGTCATCGATTAGTTCTGTGATGCCATTTAACTGCTGTTCAAGCTCCCAACCGTCCCTGGGTTGCATCATAGGAATCTCTCCGATAGCAGCTTCAGGTAATATATTTTTAACTTGGTCACTTGTTGATTTATACTTCTCACTCACCAAGTCTAGCTCTTTATTTTGATTACCCTTCTTTAGGAAATCTTCTTCATTTTCAACCGCTGCAATTTTCCATAGTTTTTCAATTTCTTGTTGATACGGTAGCATTTTCTTAGCAAGCTGTCTTCGATGTTCTTCACTTTGTACTATCCATTGTTGATACTGTTCACTAGTACTTTTAAGCTTTAGTTGTTGATCAGCTAGTTCATGGAGATATGGTATGTCTATGCTTACTCCTTCCCGATTACGCTTTACCAAAAACGCTTGCAATTGGATCTCATAGTTGTTAATGCTAAATTCAAGTTCAGTCATTTCAGCTATAATTTGATTATATTTTTTAAGCTTATCTAGGGCATTCGATAGACGATGATATAATGTTGGCCAATACTCGATAGCAACCGACTCAAGAAATGGATAGATTCTCTTTTGTTCATTCACTTTCCGTTGCAATTGCTCTTGTTTCTCCAACAGAAAGTTTCTTCTTTCCTCTAACTTGAGCAATTTAGCTTGTAAATCCTTCCCCTTCGATTGTAAGGAAGCTAATTGATCTCTCAATTTTTTTTGTACTTCTATTGCTCGTTCACTATTTAAACGCTCATCAGCATCTATATGTATATCAGTTGATTGGTTATTTGTATCAGATAAATACTCTCTCATCAAGCGATGAGTATGAGTTGTCCAAAAGCGTTGAACGATACCAACTACAGCTAATAATGTTCCAAGCATCAATAACGAATAATTATCAATCATTACACCATAAATCGCTAGACCGATACCAAACAGACAACTAATCATCAGTATCACCGAAGATAGTTTTAACTGCTTCACTCTACGTGCATTCCATTCTGTTCTTTGATCAAGCTGCAATTGATTACGTAGGCGATCATTATCCGCTTCTCTTGCTTGTGCTAGCTTCGCTTCTAATTCATAATATGTGTGCTCATCCATCATTTGACTTCTACAGACTCGCTTTTGATCTTCTAATTCTCTAAAATCTTGTTTTACTTCCATTAATTCTTGATCAATCTTTTCGACTTCACCATTCCACTGATCTTTTTCTATTCTTATCTGATTCCAAGTATCTTCAATATGAAAAGGAAAAGAAATATGTTCTAAATCCTGCAACCGTAATCCGATTTGAAGCTTTTCTATCTCCGCTACAATTTCTCCCTTAATAGCCCTAACTTCTCTTTGCTGTGCCTGATGGCTTTGTTGTTGTTGTTGATAAGCTGCTTGCTGTTCGAGTAAAGTCTGTATTTCCTTATTTTCTTCTTCACTTACAATTTGGTCGTAAACTGCATGTAACTCCGATTGATATTTCTTCAGATTATCTAGAACTAATGCTTCTTCACTTTTGAGCGGTAACAACTTATCTTTCAGGGTTTGATAACGAAGTAAACCATCCTCAGGGAACTTATGCCCAATCTGTAATTTTTCAAATTGCTTGCTTTGATTGTATGCTTCTACCATTAACGGATTTGTCTGTATTTCTTTTTCTACTTGTATTTTTTGTTTCTGCAGTGTATCTACTTCATTTTTATATCGCTCAAGCTCATCGGAAACGGTTTGTAGTGTTACCTTTTTGTCACGATAAGATACTTCTTCTTGCTCCATGGTTAGTAATTTTCGATATAACTGATCCACACGGTGCAGTTGATCGTTTATTTCCGGTTTTTTACCTTGCGGGCGAAAGCGCTGACTTAATTCATTATCTAATTTTCTTTCAATAGTAGCTATTTTATCCATGCCTGTCATGCCAATGTTTAATAGTACATCACCAAGTTCTGAAGCATGTAGCGAATGTAAATAGCTAAGGTCATTGGAGTCAAAGGAAAAAATAGATTGAAACGTTTCACGAGTCATGCCAAACAGCCTGTCCTTTAACCATGATTCATCTTTACTTTCACCATTTGGCAAAAAACAGACCGCTTGGCCATTATTGCGATCGTGTAATCGTTCTACAACAAAGTCGCCATCTTTTTCTGTCGATAGCGTCACTTTACCTCCAATTTCCCCTCCAGTTTTCGGACGAAATGCTTCTCTTTGTTTCGGTGCCAATCCAAACAGCATAAACAATAAAAACTGGCGAAGGGTCGATTTACCAGATTCATTATCTCCAGCGAATACAACAATAGAATCTACTTGAAAATTCATTTCATAGTTTTGCAACTTTCCAAATCCATAGATATGAGCCGATAATATTCTCATGTTTAGCCCTTCTTTCCTAGTAACTGATGGAGAAGTAACTGTTCTGCTTGATATTTAATATCAGTCATTTCTTCGTCACTTAAAACCTCTACAAACTTCCTTGCCTGCTTATGACGCACTAATGGCTCTATATGCCCTTCGATATCTTCGGTATTACTAATATCGACAAGCCGGAGCAATTCACCTATGAAATGCTCGCCGTTCACAAGTTCATCACGCTCCCAGCTTGGTTCATTAATTACATGATAGTCTTGTATATAAATCCACGAATGATCAAGTTCAAATGATTCATTCACAAGGTCAATTATTTCAGCTAATTCTCCTGATTGGTGCCATGCTTGTAAAAATTCTGTTTCACTACCTAAATGTAATGTTACGACAAGCCTTCCTAAATCATTATTTTTTTTAAGTTCCTCTTCTAAGCATTGCTCTAGGTGATGAGGGGATTTATGAGCACTAACATCCAATGAAATGGTTTCGAATTTGATTTGTTGTAACGGGTAAAACTCTAGCTCCGCGCCTTGTTCATCCATTTCAACTAAATAACAGCCTTTTTCCCCAGATTCCTTTCGTGACCGACCTTGTATATTACCTGGATAGACAATAAGTGGCTCTTTTTTCAAAATCTCACGAACGTGTATATGACCTAACGCCCAATAGTCAAATCCACTGCTGCTAAGGTCAGTTAATGAAAATGGAGCATAAATATCATGATCGGTATTACTGGAGATACTCCCGTGAAGCATACCAATGTGAAACGGAGATTCCCCTGTTTGTTGAAACTCTGATGATTTGTTTTCTATAACAGCTCTATCCTCATAACTAAACCCGTAGATATTAGCTAACACGTTGCCGTGCTTTGTAAAAGTAGCAGTGGTCACGTTCTCAGACGAAAACACATGAACATTAGCAGGAAAATCCGCTTCAAAGGTTTGACCATTTATGTAGTCGTGATTTCCATAAGAAAGATACACAAAAATATTATGTTTATTTAACTTTTCTAGTGCACGTTGCAAATGTATATATGCCTTTAAGCTCTGCTGGTTACTATCAAACAAATCACCTACAATAAGGACGAAATCAACCTTTTTATCAACAGCTAGTTGTACCAATGCATCTAAGCTAGCAAAAGTACTTTCTCTAATATCTTTAAACATATGATCTGTTATGTGACTTAGCCCCCGAAACGGGCTGTCTAAATGTAAGTCTGCACAGTGGATAAATGAAATTTTACTCATCGTATTATTCCTCTCTCTTTCAAAGATACAACTATATTTTACCAGACAGAAAACGCGAATGCACGTTCGTTGATAGGATTAGATTTGATAAAATAATAAAGATGTTTCTAAGAGATTGTTGTAAATGAGCAAAATAGCTAGTATGCGTCGTAACTTGGAGAGTGGTTAACCCGCTCCGGAAATCCACTTCGCTTTCCGCGGGGGGCTAGTGAGCCTCCTCGTCGCTTCGCTCCTGCGGGGTCTCACTTACGCCACTAGTCCCGCAGGAGTCGAAGTGGATTTCCTCCGCTGCTAACGGGAGTGTTCTTTGCGTCGGGTGATTGGAGCTCCAGGCAGTCGACTCCAGCGGGAAAAGTGCGAGCTGAAGATCCACTCAGAAGCGCACTTTGCTTCTGAGTTAGCTGAAGCCGTGCCCGCGGAAAGCGACTGCCTGGAGCGGAAATCACGAGCACTACGTTACGACGGATTTCACTTCAAATATGTAATAAAAAGCAACAAACTCTACGAAAAGTGCAAATAACAAAAGCCCAATTCAGTTGAATTGGACTTTTGTTATATTACTCATTCTTCGATAACTGCAATGCCTTTTTAATATCTTTTAATGATGTGGCTTTACCGTACATAAGCACGCCACCTTTATACACTCTTGCGCCAATAATAGCTAGAACTATGATGGTCACAATCATAATCAAGATGGAAAGTCCTACTTCCCAAAACGGGACATCAAGCATCCCAACCCGCAAAAACATTAACATTGGTGTAAAGAACGGGATGAAGGAAGATATAACAACCATTTTAGAATCAGGTACAGATAAACCAAACATAGCCAAGAAGAAACCGATCATAATTAAAAATGTGAGTGGTAGCATTAGCTGTTGTACATCTTCAATCCGACTGACAAGGGATCCTAGCATAGCAGACAATGTCGCATAGATCAGATAGCCAAGCAGGAAAAAGACTATCGCATAAATAAACGTTGACATTTGTACATCCTGAAGTCCGAAGTATTCAAACATTCCACCGACCAACTGATCTTGCTTCTGGCGGATTAGTATAAATCCAACCGTTAAAAATAAACCGATTTGCGTTAATCCGAGCAAGGCAATACCGATGATTTTAGCGAACATTTGTCCAATCGGAGACGTGCTAGATATTAGTATTTCCATGACTCTTGACGTCTTTTCATTTGCTACATCCATTGCGATCATATTGCCGTACATTAGTACACCAAAGTACAATAAAAATAGCATAACGTAAACTAATCCACGTGCACTATTTAATTCCTCTTCCGATTTGACCTCCCCTACGTTTCCCCCCTCTGTTGGTAATGCTTCTTTCTCAAAAGCAACAGGAGTAAAGATTTGCTGAACCGCTGCTTGGTCAAGTCCTGCTTTTTCTGTGGCACGCGCAATTTTAATCTGCTGTAATTGCTGCTCAATCATATTGCTTGTTGATCCCGTATCGATCCTAGCTGTATAATAAGTTGCATTTGGCAACTCATCTTCTACCGTAATATAGAGTAACGCATCATAAGTGCCGTCTCGTAATTCTTGTTTTGCATTACTAAGCTCACTCGTATAAGCAATTAATTCGATGTCCTCGTCACTAGTTTGCAAAACATCGTTAAGTGATTCATAAATCTCATTGGATTCATCAACAACAGCAATCTTAGTAGGTTCGTCTTCATTAAACAGACCAATAATGGATTGAATATTTGTCATTGCTAAAATAAACAACAAGGTAATAATTGTTGTAATTAAAAATGATTTCGATTTCACTCTACTCATATACGTGTGCGATAGTACAACCCAAAACTTATTCATAGGAAGCACCTACTTTCTCGATAAAAATATCGTTTAAAGATGGTTCTTCTAGCTCAAATTTCCTTACGAACCCTTTGCCTTGAAGGGCTGCAAACACTTCTGTAGCAACTTCCTCATTTTCAATTTGTAATTCACAGCCTTCAGGAACTGCTCGATAATTAATGACACCTGCAATTTTAGCAAGGCTGTCCAATTCAAAATCGGCATGTACAAATAAATTTTTCTTTCCAAATGAGCGTTTTATTTCTTTTAATGCACCATGAACAACCGGTTTTCCTTTATGCACAATACATAAGTGTTCACATAATTCCTCTACATGCTCCATACGATGTGATGAAAAAACAATCGTCGTTCCTTGATCATTTAATTCAACAACAGCATTTTTTAGCATCTCTACGTTAACTGGATCCAATCCTGAAAAAGGTTCATCAAGAATTAATAAGCTTGGCTTATGTATGACAGCGGAGATAAATTGAATCTTTTGTTGATTCCCTTTGGATAGTTCTTCAACTTTTTTATCAAGATAATCAGACACATTAAATTTTTCTAACCACATCTTGAGCTCAGATATCACCTGGTTTTTATTCATCCCTCTTAGCCGTCCAAGATAAACCAACTGATCCTTAACTGTTAGCTTAGGATACAACCCTCGTTCTTCGGGTAAATACCCAATCTTGTCACTATTCGAGTAATTTATCGGCTCATTATTCCACATGATTTTTCCGTCTGTGGCATCTAACAAGCCTAGAATCATTCGAAAAGTTGTCGTTTTTCCTGCTCCATTCGCTCCTAAAAAGCCAAAAATTTGCTTACTAGGTATTTCTAATGATAAATCATCAACAGCTTTAAATTGTCCAAATTGCTTGGTAACTTTGCTTATTTGTAATGTCACGTATCAACACTCCTTCCTATTTGTCATATACGGATATAGTTTCGTTAAGGTTCCATTTATATGTGAAGAATTTAAGTTTCATTGTAAATGTGACTTAATATCGGAAAATGAAGATCATGTATTGTTTTCTTGCAGGAACAAAAGCGCAGAACGCCGGTTATCGACTTACGGTCGTCTGGGACTCGAAACAATAAAATCACTTGTTTCTGCGGTGTATATTCAATGTAGCTTTCCTTAGTGCGATTACCACATTTAGTATATTTTATAATTTCCAGTAAAAAACCTTGCCCAGTTAGGCAAGGTTTCGTTTTTACTGTTCTTCAGGTGCACCGTACAATTCTTCTAATGGTTTAGTAATGATTCTACTTACGTCATTAATCAACGTGTTTAACCGTTGCTCCTGCTCCATTAACTTAGAGATATCCGGATTTTGTTGAACAAGTTCTACTACACTTTTCGCTTTTTCAACTTCTTCTTCAGTGATCTCTTGTCCTTGCATTTGCTTTTGCTGAAGCTCTATTTGGGTTGTCCGGAAATTATTAAACATCTGTTTAGTTGATTCGTCACCCATTACTGTTTCGTAAGCTTGCTTCAATTCAGTAAATTCTTCACTTTCTCTAATTGCCTTTTCTAAATCATACGCACTATCATATATATTTGCCAAAATGTAACCTCCTAAGCTTATTCCCCCCAACTATAACAAACAACATACCCAATGTATAG
>NZ_JBJGXI010000081.1:0-11887 GCF_045635475.1 Radiobacillus sp. PE A8.2
TAACTATTCGACCTCTTTAAGTGATTTTTCTGATGAAAATTCAATCTCTTTGTTTCATTTAGAACTTACGGAAGTGTCGGATTAGAAAACCATTTCAACGCTACAATATGTAAGTGTTCAATTAGACAAATTACATTATTAGTAAGTACACTAGTTGAAAGGTGGAAATTTAATGAAGCAATTTAATGCATTTGTGTTAGATAAAATGAAAGAAACTCCAATTACAGAAATACGTCAGTTGTCCATGGATGATCTTCCAGATGGAGAAGTTACCATCCAGGTTGCCTATTCTAGTGTTAACTTTAAAGATGGAATCGTGTCCATGCAGCAAATGTTTGTTGAATCATACCCTTTGATACCAGGTATTGATCTTGCGGGTTTTGTGATCGATTCCGATGACGAGCGGTTTAAAGCAGGAGATGCTGTTATTGTTACTAGCTATGAGCTGGGCACAAGTCATCATGGCGGTTACAGTGAAATTGCTCGTGTTCCTGCAAAGTGGGTTGTGCCACTTCCTGATGGACTTACATTACGAGAAGCGATGATACTAGGTACTGCTGGATTTACTTCTGGATTGTCGGTTCAACGACTAGAAGACAACGGGGTACATCCTTCAAAAGGGCCGGTTCTTGTTGCTGGTGCAACAGGCGGAGTCGGAAGTATTGCTGTCCATTTATTAGCTTCTCGTGGTTATGAGGTTGTAGCTAGTACAGGAAAATCCGATCAACATGACTACTTAAAACAATTAGGTGCTAGCCGCATCATAGACAGAGCGAGCGTTGTCGACCAAGGAGGACCACCGGTTGCAGATGAACAATGGGCAGCTGCGATAGATCCTGTTGGAGGCAAAACACTACAATATATATTAAAATCACTACAATACGGCGGTTCTGTAGCTACTAGTGGCTTAACAGGAGGTATGGAGGTAGCAACTACTGTTGCCCCTTTCATCGGACGTGGAATCAACTGGCTTGGAATCGACTCTGTCCAATGCCCGATGGCTTTACGTGAAAAGGTATGGCAACAACTTGCCACTGATCTTAAAGCAAATAAAATAAACGAAGCAATCGTGACGGAAATTTCATTGGGAGATCTTCCAGAGGTGTTGGAGAACATCTTAGCAGGAAATGTACGTGGCAGAACGATTGTAAAAATGTAATAAGAGATTTTAAAAAGGAATTGATAACATTGGCCAATACACATGTCTTCACAAAAGGTGAGGAGATATCCAACTCTATTACGCACGGCATCGGTGCATTATTAAGTATAGCTGCATTAGTCATTTTGATTGTCTACGCCTCGATTCAAGGAACTGTTTGGCATGTTGTTAGTTTTACACTTTTTGGATCGACGATGGTTCTTTTATACACATCCTCAACACTAGTTCACAGCCTACCAAAAGGAAAAGGTAAGGACGTATTCGAAATTTTAGACCACTCTTCCATCTATTTCTTTATAGCGGGAAGTTTCACACCCTTTTTATTCATCGCTGTTAAAGGATGGTTAGGCTGGACGCTGTTTGGTATTGTTTGGGGATTAGCGATAGCAGGTACTGTATTTAAAGCATTTTTCGTAAAGAAATACTTATTCACATCGACGGCTTTATATGTGGTGATGGGCTGGTTAATCGTCTTTGCATGGAAGCCATTAACTGAGTTTTTACCACCAAATGGTTTGTTTCTGTTAGTGCTTGGTGGTCTCTTATACACATTAGGTGCTGTATTTTATATGTGGCGTCTTTTTAAACATCATCACGCAGTTTGGCACCTTTTTGTCCTGGGTGGGACAATGGCACATTTTTTCTGTGTTCTATATTATTTATTACCTTAAAAAAGTGCAACCTGTATCATCGTTTGAAGTGATAGTGATTCGTAGAAGAACGTACAAACTTTTGATATAATGAATCGGAAACGAATTTTACCCAAAAAGGAGTTTACGTTGATGAGCAAATTGATCGGTTATGTTGGTACGTATACAAAAGGAGATAGTAAAGGTGTTTATTCTTTTACACTTGATACCGAGGCCCAAAAGCTTAGTGATGTTAAAGTTGCAGCAGAATTGGACAACCCTACATATGTTACAGTAAGTAATGATAACAATTTTTTATATGCTGTAGCAAAAGAAGGCGATAAAGGTGGAGTAGCTGCCTTTTCGGTTAATGAGAACACGGGAGAATTATCATTCTTGAATAGTGAATCCTCGGAAGGATCTGCACCATGCCATGTGAGCGTGAAAAGTGATAATAGCAATGTTGTAACAGCAAATTATCATACAACAATGGTAGAGTCTTATCTGACAAACGAGGATGGGTCATTGCTTCCAGCAATCTCTACTATGGAACATACAGGATCTGGTCCACACGTAAGACAAGATAAACCACATATGCACTATGCTGGCTTTACGCCTGATGAGAAATATGTGATTGCGATTGACTTGGGAAGTGACACAGTGACCACTTATCAGGTTGATAACGGAAAATTAACTAGCGTGCAGACACTAAAAACAGAAGCAGGAAGCGGACCAAGACATATTACTTTTCATCCAAATGGTACCTATGCCTACATTATGACGGAGCTTAGCAATGAAGTAATCGTCTTAAACTATAATGCTGAGGATGGTAGCTTCAGCGAAATACAATATATTACGACGCTTCCAGAAGATTTTACCGAAAATAGCCAAGGTAGTGCAATTCACATTAGCTCGGACGGTAAATTTGTATATGCAGGTAATAGAGGTCATGATAGTATTGCGATTTACAGTGTAGATGAAACTACTGGTAAGCTAACTTTTGTAGAATGGACACATACAGAAGGTAACTGGCCTCGTGATTTCGTCTTAGATCCTACAGAAAAATTTGTCGTTGCTTCTAATCAAGAATCAAGTAATTTAGTATTATATGCTAGAGACGAGACAACAGGAAAATTAAGTTTAATTCAATCTGATATTACTGTTCCAGATCCGGTTTGTGTGAAATTTTTAACGGTGTAATTGGAAATAAATAGTGATTAGGGCAAAAATTCATGAGAATTTTTGCCCTTTCTCATGGTGGTAAGGGGAATGATTATGAATGAATTTAAGAAATTCTTGAGTGATTACATAGAAAATTGGAAAAACTTCTCCATTGAAGAAATAATTGCTGTTGAATCTGAAAACTACCAAGCGAGAGAAGTAATAAAGGGAAAAGAAATAGTTGATTTTGGTTATAAAGAATCGATTGAAGGCTGGACGCAAGCATTTACGCAATTAAAGGAACAGGATGCGGTATGAGTACTATCTCGGGAAGCAATCATTCCTTTGCGTGAGGATGAAATAATGGCAGTTATTTGGGCATCACTTAATATAGATGGAAAACCGGTGGAAACAGCTAACTTATTCTTTCAAACATTTAGGAAAACAGATGGAGATTGGCGATTAATAAGGAGTTACATTGAAGCAGGTGTCCCAAGAAACAATATGAAAAGGTAAGAGAAGGTAGGAGAAGCTATGAGTGACATACAGCTAGGTACAGAAGTAGATGCTTCTTACATTAAAAAGAAATTAATCGAATATAACATGACACAAATCCCGGATCACATCAAAACTCCTAATGAACAGGTAGTGTTGGTCATTAAAGACCATCAAAAAATTATAGCTGGTGTTACAGGAACGATGTTTTGGTATCACCTACATATTGACTTTTTATGGGTCGATGATCGTGTTCGAAAACAAGGATATGGAAGTAGTTTGCTGAACGAAATAGAAATATTAGCAAGAAACAAAGGCTGTCGATTAATATTTCTTGATACATTTAGCTTTCAAGCACCTGAATTTTACAAAAAACATGGTTTTAAAGTAGTTGGTAAATTGGAAGACCATCCACAGGGTTTTGAGCAATATTTTCTTGAAAAGAGACTAACCAACTAGAAGCTAATAAATCATATCATAAGACATTTTTTACACGAAACGCTGTAACTTCTGATAAGATATACGTTAGCTTCATTTTAATTTGTAAGAACAAGAAGGAGTACGAGCATGATACGGAACACACTGCCATTTACAATTTCTAAGACAGATAACTTTTTTGATAAATTAGGTGATTATATCGGAGATGTGTTTTATGACATATTACCCGAAAAAGGATATGAACTGCGTGATGAACAAATATATATGGCCTACCAAATCGAACAAGCCTTTAAAAACAAGGATATAGTATTTGCTGAAGCAGGCGTAGGGACAGGAAAAACATTTGTTTATCTTATTTATGCAATTTGTTATGCACGATACACAAGAAAGCCCGCTATTATTTCGTGTGCTGATGAAACATTAATTGAGCAATTGGTTAAAGAAGGCGGGGACATTGATAAGTTAGAGAAAGCACTAGGTCTAAAGGTAGACGTTAGACTAGCAAAAGCCAGAGAACAATATGTTTGTGTAAGAAAACTAGACAAAATTGTACAGCAAACGATCGATCCTGATATAGAGCGTGTCCATGATGCCATTCCTGATTTTGTTTATGATACGTCTTCTTCGATGCAATCATTCAGCCCTTATGGTGATCGAAAAGAATATCCATGGGTGAATAATGAGACATGGGAAAAGGTTGCTTGGGATCCTTTGCAGCAATGTGCAACGTGTGATTGGCGTCACCGAAGCGGTCAAACGTTAAACAGGGATTACTATCGACATGCTTCTGACCTGATTATCTGTTCGCATGATTTTTTTATGGAACATATATGGACGAAGGAGTCACGTAAACGAGAAGGTCAAATGCCACTGTTACCTGAGGCAAGTTGTGTTGTGTTTGATGAAGGGCATTTACTAGAATTCGCTGCACAAAAAGGACTTACGTATCGATTTGACCCAGATAATCTCACCAATGCGTTAACTGGATATAGTAGTCAAGATGTACGTGAAGAAACACTTTATCTTATCGAAGAGATCATTTACTTGCATGATGATTGGTTTAAGATGCTTAAGGATACTTCTATTACAATTGAAGGATCTAACCGCAGGGAAGTTGTTGTGAATGGTCAAATGAAAGACATTGTAGAAAAGTTAAAAAGTAAAGTAAGCGATTTGTTAGAACAGCTCGTCTTTGATTCGGAGTTGTTTACGATTGATGCTTATCATGTCAAAATTATCGAAGAGTATATCGAGCATTTTGATTATGGATTGACTATCTTTTTAAAAGAAGACTCAGGGATTTTTTGGCTAGAGGAAACAGAGGGGCAATACACATTTGTGATTATGCCTCGACTAGTAGAGGATATTTTGAAGGAAGAGGTATTCTCTCAGAAAATTCCATTTATCTTTTCATCTGCTACATTAGCTCAGGCGGGAGATTTTTCTTATATCGCAAAAAGCTTAGGAATATCGAAATTCGATTCGTTTAATGTTGATTCTCCATTTGACTATGAAGAACAAATGGAATTGCAAGCAAAAGTTTCTGATAATGAGATAGATAAGTGGAATGGTATAGGAAAATCCTTGAATTCCAACAACGGTGGATCATTACTATTATTTGCTTCAAAAGAAGAAATGAATCGTTACCGTCTTTGGGCAGAAAAGCAGGAATGGAATTTTGATTTGTATTATGAGGGAGATAAAGAAATTAGCACGTTAGTGAGACAATTCCAAACAGTCGAAAATGCAGTGCTTTGTTCCTATAATCTATGGGAAGGATTAGATGTTCCAGGAAAAGCATTAACACAAGTAATCATTGCTTCCTTACCATTCCCGGCACTTGACCCTGTGTTTCAAGCAAAACGAAAACATGCCGATCACCCGATGAATGATGTCGATATTCCATTTATGTTACTTCGACTCAGGCAAGGTGTTGGAAGATTAATTCGCAGTAGAAGTGACGCTGGCAAAATCCAACTGTGGATGACTACTCAACAAATGGACGAACACCAGCAAGCAATTGCTCAAGTAATGCCAACAACAATAGTTTACCCAAATTAAATGGTTTTAAATAACGGACTAACTCCCAATATGTGACTAGGTTAATTCTTGCGTACAAGGATAAATTAACATCGAAAGTTACTATAGGGGGTGAATATCCGATGGCAAAACAACGTGCATGGGTACCGATGCTCGCTTCTGTTGGGATTGGAGCAGCCGCATATTACAGTATGACAAAAGGTAAAAGTATGGGTAAAACAGCTGCTCAATTTGCTCCTTTTATTTCAAGTATGGGACAACAAGCAAATCAAGCCAATGAAGCAAGTGATACGAACGAATTTCAACCACCAATATATTCTTAATCAGGGATAGCTGGATAGATAATAATAGGGAAGAGGTCTCTTGTAAAAGGGATTTCTTCTCTTTTTTACATAAACAAGGAAGTGTTCTAAAAGGCTGGTGTTATTACGCTAATTAGCTAAACTCCGGCGTAGTGCTAAACAGGCGCTGTAGAGGAGGCATGTACTGCGGTCGATGAGTTGATGACGGCCAACACTGCGCTTAACTGTGACAAATGAAGCATGATTAGAATTGTGCGGCCACCAGCGCACTTATTTAGGTGAATTTGTTGTTTCAACGAGTTGATTTAGGTAAATAAGTGCTGTGATGGCCGTCAAATCATCAAAATTAAAAATTCAAGCGAAATAAGCGCTTATATGGCCGCTCAATCCGATTTGTTCCTTTGCTGTTGGTATAGCTAGGCGCGTGAGCGGAAATCACGAGCGCTGCGTCGGATTTTATTTCAATTCTAAAGTGTCTTGAAGGTTTATACTAAAACTGAGCCCAGTTTTGCCAAACAATAGGCACTTGCCTACCCAGATTTTGAACAGCTCCATATGATAACTATTGACGCTAGGGAGGTGTTGATGACAATGCAAAACGGTTTCGCATTAATCGTAGTGCTGTTCATCCTTTTAATTATCGTTGGTACAGCATTCGTTGGCTAATTTAAAATTTTATTTAATTATAAGGGGCCGAACTTGCTCCTTATCTCATTTGTTTAATTGGACAAGTTGTTATCATAAATATTTCTTTTTTGAGAGCACATTGTTCCCCTGTGTAGCTTTTTGTATTAAGATAGAAAAATACAAAAAAGTTATAAGGGGAAAATGAAATGACTACAATAGGATTAGTAAGACACGGTGTGACTGATTGGAATGTACAACGAAGAGCACAAGGGCAAACAGACATACCATTAAATGAAGATGGTAGGAATCAAGCTGCAGCGCTCGCAGAACGCCTAAAAGGAGAGCTCTGGGATGTTGTTGTATCGAGTGACTTGTCGCGTGCCTATGATACGGCGTATGCAGTCTCAAGTGCACTTGATATTCCGCTAGTAACTGATAAAAGGTTACGGGAAATTTCCTTTGGGCGATTAGAAGGCATGACGGAAGAAGAGCGGATCGATACGTGGGGAACTGCATGGAAAGAGTTAGACCATAATATTGAGAGTAATGAAGAAGCACAAGCGAGGAGTAAAGCATGTGTGGAAGATATTTGTGCCCGTTTTCCGGAACAGCGCGTTTTATTTGTTAGTCATGGAGCAACCATTAATCAGTTAATCAGAGTACTCTTGAAAGATGAGACCTTTGACCAGGGATTTGGTAATACGGCATATACTATTCTTGTAAAAGAGCAAAACAATTGGTCGTGTTCTTTGTTAAACTGTACGAAGCATATTGAACAACTTAAGGTGGATTAGAACAAGCTTGTACTCGGGCCATGGGTCTTAGATATAACAAAGCTCCCTCTTCAAAGAAGAGGGAGCTTTATAGTTATACCATGATTTTACACATGTCATTTGTGAATTCAGTTGGATCTTGAATCGGTAATCCTTCAATAAGCAGGGCTTGATTGTACAACAAATTAGTATATAAATTTAGTTTTGTCTTGTCATTGTCGAAGGCAGCTTTTAACGATTGGAATACATCATGATTTGAATTGATTTCCAATATTTTGCCTGCCTGGATATTTTGGCTATCTGGCATCGATTTTAGAATTTTTTCCATTTCAATCGATATCTCACCATCAGTTGATAAGCAGACGGGATGTGATTTAAGACGCTTTGATATTTTTACATCCTTTACTTTACCAGCTAAAGCATTTTTCATGTGCTCAAATAATTCTTTGTTATCTTTTTCCTCTGATTCTGATTGTTCCTTGTCATCTTCCTCAATTCCTAGATCACCACTAGAAACCGATTTGAATTCCTTTTCTTTATAAGCCTGTAACATTTTAATCGCGAATTCATCTACCTCGTCCGTGAAGTAAAGAATTTCAAAGCCTTTATCTGCAACAACTTCTGTTTGTGGTAATCTTTCTATTCTATCGTTGTTTTCTCCGGTTGCATAATAGATATATTTTTGATCTTCAGGCATTCTGGACACATATTCATCAAGGGTGACTAGCTTTTTCTCTTTAGAAGAATAGAACATAAGTAAATCCTGTAACGTTTCTTTATGTGTACCAAAATCACTGTAGACGCCATATTTCAATTGTCTGCCAAAAGCTTGATAAAACTTTTCATATCCTTCTCGATCATCTTTAATCATTGTTTGTAAATTGCTTTTAATTTTCTTTTCTAGATTTTTTGCAATTACTTTTAATTGACGTGTTTGTTGCAACATTTCCCGAGAAATATTGAGTGATAAGTCCTCAGAGTCAACCATTCCTTTAACAAAGCTGAAATAATCTGGCAATAAGTCAGAGCACTTTTCCATAATAAGAACACCATTAGAATAAAGCTCTAACCCTTTTTCAAACTCCTTGGAATAATAGTCATAAGGCATTTGCTCTGGGATAAATAATATAGCATGGTAACGGATCGTGCCGTCCACTTTAATATGCACATGCTTTAAAGGTTTGTCATATCCATAATGCTTTTCTTGATAAAAGTTTTCATAATCTTCATCTGTAAGTTCATTTTTATTTTTTCTCCAGATTGGTACCATGCTGTTAATAGTCTGTTCTTCAATAACATCTTCGTATTCGTTATCTGAACCTTCTTTAAGCTGTGATTCTGTAACATCCATTTTAATAGGATAGCGTATGAAATCTGAATATTTTTTTATAATACTCTTTAAGCGATTTGTTTCTAAATACTCATCATAAGAATCATCTTCTGTATTTTCTTTAATATTAAGGATGATCTTTGTACCGATTTCGTTTTTATCACACGTTTTAATGGAGTAGCCATCTGCACCTTTTGATTCCCACTGATAAGCTTCTTCACTACCTAATGCTTTGGATATTACCGTAACAACATCAGCTACCATAAATGCTGCGTAAAAACCGACACCAAATTGACCGATGATTTCTTGGCCATCTTTCATTTCATTTTCACTTTTAAATGCTAATGAACCACTCTTAGCGATTGTTCCTAAGTTAGTTTCCAGTTCTTCTTTCGTCATTCCAATACCAGTATCCGTAATCGTTAGTGTTCTGGCTTGTTTGTCGGCATCGATCTTTATGTAGTAGTTGCTTTGATCAAACGTAATAGAATCGTCCGTTAATGCCTTGTAGTAAATTTTGTCAATCGCATCACTAGAATTGGAAAGCAGTTCTCTTAAAAAAATCTCTTTGTGTGTGTAAATCGAATTAATCATCATTTCCAACAGTCTTTTTGATTCTGCTTTAAATTGCTTTTTGGCCATGTTGTTGTCTCCCTCCATTTTGTCGATCGTTTAGCACTTATTTGGTTTGAGTGCTAATTCCATAATTTTTATAACGCATTTTTGATTGTCTGTCAATATGTTTAGGGGCTAATTTCCAGACAAGCTATTATAATTATACAATAAGATAAGGTGCTTATGGTTAGCAAATATAAATGCCCGGTATATTTAATGTAGTTAAGGAAAATATAAGCTTGGTGTACAACACCAACTAACTTGATTGTGGAGGGAAATTACGATGGATATCCGTGAAGGCTTAATTCCAACCGCATTAGGTACTGCCGTGACCGCTACAGGTTATGCAATGAAGCAAGCAGGAAAATCAAATAAAATGGTAGCAAATACCGTTTTCGGATTCGGTATAGCGCACGTGACATTAGGCGTAATTGACCTCGTACAACACCGACGTTAGATAAGCAGGGTGAGTCAAATAGAGACTCACCCTGTTTGTTTATGTTGATCATATAAAGTAAATATTTGTTAAGAAATAGGGTTGATGGGTAAATATTAAGGGTAAATAGTGATATATTAATCTATTTCAATGAAAATAGTACACTAAAAGTTTCTATTGTAAGTAGATGGATATGATTGAAACCTAATTATTACTGCTTATATAACAGAAATACGAATTTATAAATTAAAAAACAAACACTATACTTGAAATGTAATCAAAGGTGACATTTACAGAAATACACTTTAATACTTCATCTTACGAACGGGTAAAAAGGTGGTTGGTTATGAACAGAATATTAACAGTAGTAATTGCTGAAGATAATGTTGATGAAATAAGTTCTCTGTCTGAAACTATTGAAGTACATCCCAATTTTAAAGTCGTATATATTTGTTCGAACGGTGAAGAACTTGTTAATTACATTATAAAGCACAAACCAAATTTAATTTTTGCAGACACGAAGGTGCCAGGTGTGCTAACATCTGTTCTAAAAATTAAATCGTTAACAAATGATATTCATTTCATAATAGTTTCAAATACTGATCAATGTGCAATCAGTGCATTTGAACTTTCTGCGCTTGATTTTATTTTGCGGCCTTTTAAGGAAGATAGACTACTAGTAGCTTTAGAGAAATCATTTCATTTTATAACTAATTACAGTGATCGGGAACAAGTTAAAAAATTGGCGGTGTCGTATAGAGGAGCAGTATTTTTTGTGAAAATAAAAGATATTTTATTTGTAGAAAGGTCTGGTAGAAAAACTTTAATTCATACATCTGAAAAGATCATTGAATCTGGTGAATCATTAGAAAATATGGAGGATAAACTTCTGGATCGTATATTTATCCAGACACACCGTCCCTATATTATAAATGTAAATCATATATCCTACATAACTCCTTCGGGAAATACATTTCTGATTTACTTTGATCAGTATGAAAAACCAGCATTTGTAAGCAAACAAAGAATAAATGAAGTCAAACAATACATCATGAATTTATTTGAATAACCAAAAAATAAATAGAGTGAAACACGAAAAGGTGAACCTTGAGTTCACCTTTTGTTTCATAATTTCATTACGTCTAATCCTCATATCGTTGTGTTGAATATGAAGAAGTTGATGAAGTAATTTGAAATGAACAATATTGAAAAGTGATTATGAGTGACTCACGAGTGCGAATAAGGGGTTGAACAGTAGATTAATAGATGATTCTAAAGGGAAAATACAGATAAGGGGATAGGAGGGGTGTTATGAAGGATATTAATTTTCTTGTTTTGCATTCAGATCTTCCAACTGCTTACTTATTTGGTGAAGTAATACGTAAAGAGGGTTACTTAAATGTAATATATTCGGATTCTATTGAAGATGTAGATAAGAATAGAAAAGTTGACATTTTGTTAGTTGATGCCTCATTTAACAATGAACTACAAAGCCCTGTAGAACAATCTAATGTAAAAAAGACAATTCTAATTTACGATTCCCCATTACAATCATATAATCTTAGAAATTTTGATACTAAAATTTACTATCCACTATTAAATATAAGCGAGATAAGAGAAGTTGTTTATGAGCAAGTAAAATCGATCAGTTAAACGGAGATTAGCTGTTGTTCTATAAAAAATGAATTATAAAATTAAAAGGCTATTTTCTAGAAGAGTGTTTTTATTGCGACATATAGCTAATATGAGTAGTAACTTGGAGAGTACTTGCACCGGCTCCGGAAATCCACTTCGCGCACCTTAGGGGGGCTAGTGAGCCTCCTCGCGCGTTCGCGCAAGGCCACTGAAAAAGTCTTTGTCTGTTAAAAATGAAGTTTTTTCA
>NZ_JBJGXI010000082.1:0-10558 GCF_045635475.1 Radiobacillus sp. PE A8.2
TACGCCATCTAGAAGCAGACCTAGAGTGAGCAATGATAATCCCTATGCCGAATCGATTTTTCGGACGTGTAAGTATCGCCCAGACTACCCAGCAAGAAGGTTCTCCGAGCTGACAGAAGCAAGAGAATGGGTATTATCATTTGTGCATTGGTACAACAAGGAACACCGACACAGTGGGCTTAATTTCTTAACGCCGAATCAAAGGCATGATGGATCCGCAAGCGAGATCCTTGCGCAAAGAAAGCGCGTATACGAACAGGCAAAAGCACGGCATCCAGAAAGATGGTCAAGGGAAACAAGGGATTGGACGCTTGAAGAGGAAGTTTGGCTTAATCCAGAACGTTCAGAAAACAAATCTGAGGAGAATAAAAAAACTTCTTAACGCTATACAAAATTGGGATTAAAAACGACAACTAACTTGACAAACACCGTACATAATACAATATCAATATAGAAAAAATAACATAAAAAAACTAGTTCATCAGTTTATAGGAAACTTTTTCTACTGAAATTAATTATCATATATATTAATATAATGGAGGGATTGGATGAAAACGAGTAAAGTACTTTATTTAATTGGTTTTATTTCGTATCTATTGACAGTTTTATACCTTTTTATGAATTTTTCTAACGAAAAACTTTATACTGGCATTGTATTTTATTCCGTTGCTATAGTCTTCTACTTATCTTTTGTCTATTTATATTATAAAAGCACAGTTGGCAAAAAAATAGTTGGCCTTGGTTTGGTTGTGATTGGAACAATTTCATTTTTGTTATTATTTATCCAAAAGTGAAATGTACATTTACCAAAAATAATGGGTTTATAACATAACCTTAAATACTAAAAGCTTAGATTAGTGTCAATCCAAGCTTTTAGTATTTAAGAGCTATTTTATTTTGAATTTATATTCTCTTCATTTTGATGTAACTATGTTTTCCCAACAGAAGTTCTTTCCACCATTTCTTCAGACACTACCAGAAAAACCCCCATTAAAAAAATAAATATTGCACCTATTACAGTACCTATACCAATAGGTACAAACAAATTGAAACCGCTACCAATTACGCCGAGCAAAAATAAAGTAATTCCAATAGTAAGTACTGTTCCACAAGTATAGTTCACAGCATTTAAAATTTTCACTTTATCACCTTCTTTAATATATTATCTAACTTGTTCACTGAATTGTCAATTTTATTTCACTAAATTGTCAATTTTGCTTGAAGGGAAAATAAATAAGTCAAAAATGACTGACACCACCTTGTGGCATCAGCCTTTGCTCATGTTCTTTATATACCTTATTATGATACCTGCCATATGAAGCAAATTTCCATTCCTCATAAACCACTTATAACAGCAACCTGTTGTAAAGCCAAACTAGGAATACAATAAATTATGATTATGGAAACAAATATAGTTTACTCGGAATATTAATAGTTGCTTGAACCCCCACAAGATTTATTGCTATTTTCAAACCAGCATCGCACAAAGTAACGAAGGTAATTTTATTGATAAAGTTAATTATTTATCATAGGCTAATAATCGTAATGCATTAAAAACAACCAATAATGTTGAACCTTCATGGATAAGAACAGCTATACCAATACCAGCAAAATTAAAGATAGTTGCAGGAATTAGAAGGGCTGTAACACCTAAACTAACCCATAAATTCTGTTTTATAATACTCTTACTTTTACGACTAAGACCAATGGCAAAAGGTAAGTCAGTGAGGTTATCAGCCATTAATGCAATATCAGCAGTTTCTAATGCAACGTCAGACCCTGCAGCGCCCATGGCAATACCGACAGTACTTTTAGTCATTGCAGGAGCGTCATTCACTCCGTCACCAACCATAGCAACTTTATTTTCCTGTTGTTTTAATTTGTTTATCGCATCAACTTTATCTTCAGGTAACAAACCACCCCAAGCATCCGTTATTCCAATTTCAGAAGCCACGCTATTTGCTACCCGTTGATTATCTCCAGTTAACATAATGACCCGTTTAATTCCAATTTGTTTTAGACTGGAAATTACACTTTTAGCTTCTTTTTTAGGCGTATCCATTAATCCTATAATTCCCAAAAATTCAGAACTTTTCTTAACAATCATTGCAGTATTCCCACTGGTTTCGACCTTCTCTAAAATATTTGCTAACTCAGTTGGTAAAGAAACGCCCAGTTCTTCTTCAAAAAGGCCCTTATTACCAATGAATACTTCCTCACCCATCCAATTTGCCTTGATACCTCTTCCTGTCACCGACTTCAACGTATCAGCTTCCTCTATCTTTTTATTACCAAGTCTTTCTTCAGCCCCAGCTACTACAGCTCTTGCCAGGGGGTGGTCACTTAGTTTTTCAACAGCAAACGCTGAAGCAAGAAGTTCATCACTAGTTGTATTACCATAAGGTAATACTTCCGTTAATTTCGGTTTCCCTTCTGTTAATGTTCCTGTTTTATCAAAAGCAAGAGCAGTAAGATCACCTAAATCTTCTAAAGGACTACCACCTTTAACAAGAACCCCTGCACGAGCGGCTCTTGCTACACCACTTAAAACAGCGCTTGGAGTAGAGATTGCAAGAGCACATGGACTCGCAGCAACCAATACTGCCATTGCTCGATAAAAACTATCACTAAATGATTCATCAATTACTAAAAATGCAAAAAGTAATACTACTACTAAAACTAGTACAGATGGTACAAAAAACTTTTCAAACCTGTCAGTGAATTGTTGAGTTGGAGACTTTTGCTCTTCAGTTTCATTCACAAGCTTTATTAGCCTAGCTAATGTAGAATCACTTGCTTCTTTTATTACTTTTACTTCTAGCACACTAGAGCCATTAATCGTTCCAGCAAATACTCTATTTTCAGATGATGGGGAATTTTTCTCATCCTGAAAATCTATTGTCTCATCCTCTATTGGTCTTTTATCAACTGGTACACTTTCCCCAGTAATAGGGGCCTGATTTACGCTACTGGTTCCCTTAACTACTACACCATCAGCTGAAATTTTACTGTTGGGTTTAATTATTATGATATCATCAACCTGCAACTTTTCAACAGGAACTTCTTTCTGTTGATTTCCTTTTCTTACAACTGCAGTCTTTGGAGCAATTTCAGCAAGGGCAGCTATTGATTTTCTAGCTTTGTTTAAAGCAAAATGTTCCAAAGCATGTCCTAAACTAAATAAGAATAATAACAAAGCACCTTCTGCCCATTCTCCTAAAATAGCAGCACCTATTGCAGCTAAAAGCATTAGGAAATCAATCTCAAAGCCACCTTTTGATACTGTTACAATAGCTTCTTTGGCTGTAAAATAACCTCCAAAAAAGTATGCACCAATATATAACAGGAAGCTAATCCCATCTGGAAATCCATTAATTAAACTTAAAACAAAACCAGTCACAAGTAATACGCCCGAGATAATCGAAAAAATTAACTCTGTATTTGGGCCAAATATCCCGCCATGATCGTGTTTTTGATCCTCATTTTCATTTTGAGTATTCAAAATAACTTAACCTCCAATACTTGTTATCGTTAAAAATATATTTGTAATGCTTTCCCTAACTATTTTTAATATAAACAATTGACTATACTTTTATAAATCAAATCACCATTAAAGTTTTTAGCTAGCTAGTGACCCCCCTCCTAAATCGGAGATTATAGAAAGGGAATTCTGGCTTAAGTTTGTTATAATAAAGAAAATTTCTCCCCTATTTTCCTATTAAAATAATCCGTGTAGAACAAACTGCAAGAAACCTATGTTAGAATAGTTTTGTTGTCATTTGGATTCAACTAACCACATAATAATGTGAAAAATATTTGAACATTACTTAATTAACTAATAAGTTTAAAAAGTTAATGGTACAATGTTATTCATATAACTATACAGTGAGGTGCTGAAATGAAATATAAAAGTTCACCGGTGAAGATAACTATGATTTTTACGATAGTTTTTGTTGCACTACTAGTTGCTTTGGTAGTAATTAGTAATAATAAATCAGAAACTAATCAAAGAATCACATTAGATAAACAGCCATCCATTGAAGGACAGCCTACACTAGGTGATTTGGATGCGCCTGTAACAGTAGTAGAATTTGGAGACTTTAAATGTCCTGCATGTAAAGCATGGGGTGAAAGTATCTTCCCTCAATTGGTAAGTGATTATGTTGATACTGGCAAAGTTAAATTTTCTTTTATTAATGTTTTATTTCATGGAGAAGAGTCACAGTTAGGTTCTCTAGCCGCAGAGTCGGTTTATAAACAAAACCCTGATGTATATTGGGATTTTCATAAAAAACTTTTTGAAGAACAACCCGATGAAGATCATGACAGTAAATGGATTACACCTGAGAAAATTATTGAAATTGCCAATGGGATTGAGGGTATAGATACAGAGAAATTAAAATCGGCTTTAGAGAGTAATTCAGAAAAAAATGAAGTAAGTAATGACGAAGAAATAGTAACTGAATTTAACGTGCAGTCTACACCAACTATTATGGTAAATGAGACAGTGATAGAAGAACCATTTAATTACGAAGCAATCAAAACCGCTATAGACAATGCGTTAAAAGGTAATTAGAATATGAACAAAATGGATATAAAACAATTCTCCTTATATATAGCATGGTTAATATCAGTAATTGCAACTCTTGGAAGTCTTTATTTTAGTGAAATTCGAGGGTTTGTTCCATGTGAACTTTGTTGGTATCAGCGTATTTTGATGTACCCATTAACATTGATACTTGGCATAGCAACATTTCAAAATGAATTTACTATTAAAAAATATGTATTACCAATAACGATTATTGGTTCATCCATATCACTATTCCATTACTTGGAGCAAAAGGTACCAGGTTTTGCAGAAATTAAACCTTGTACTAACGGTGTTCCATGCAGTACTGAGTATATTAACTGGCTTGAATTTATTACCATTCCATTCCTAGCCTTAACAGCTTTCACTTTGATTACTATAATTATGGTAGTTACAAAAATCCCCCAAAATGAAAATTAATTATTTAAGAGGTGCTATTCCAAAGGAATAGCACCTCTTTTACATTTCATATTTAACTACTGAATTCCTAGCATACATTAATGATATTATTCATATCTGTGTTAATAATAGTATTAACAATATCACCGTCATATAAAGATAAAAAGAGCAGAGATGCTCCATAGGATTAAATTAAACTATAAATTTGGTGTGGTGGCCATGACTGACCCATGAATGCAGTTAATCCAAATACTTCTAAAGAATATGCACTTTCTACTCTTGCCCATTTAAGTGGATTACTTGAATCTTGATTAGATTTAAAGACCTATGAATAGTAAGAATTCACAGGCCAACTTTATCAATGTTATTTTTTCAGCACTCTCATAGAGTTTAGAACTGCTAAAAGAGTAACACCAACGTCAGAAATTATCGCTTCCCACATTGTTGCCAATCCAAAAGCTCCTAGAAGAAGAACAATTGCTTTAATTCCAAGTGCTAATATAATATTCTGCCAAACAATCTTTTTCGTATATCTTGCTTTCTTAATACCTTCTGCTAATTTAGAAAGTTCGTCTGTCATGATAACAACATCGGCTGCTTCGATGGCTGCATCTGAACCTAATCCACCCATGGCAACCCCAATATCTGCACGCGCAAGAACAGGTGTATCATTAATACCATCACCAACGAAGATTGATTTTTCATTTGCTAATTTTTCTCCATCTAACTTTTCCATTTTTTCTACCTTTTCATGAGGTAGTAATTCTGCGTAAAATGCATCAAGCTTAACTGTTTCGCTTACTTCTTTAGCAACAGCATATGAATCCCCAGTCAACATAACTGTCTTTTTTATCCCTAAGGCTTTTAAAGATTTAATTGCTTCAATGGAATCCTCTTTAATTTGATCGGAAATAATGATGTGACCTACATATTGTTTATTAACAGCAACATGTACAACAGTCCCAACTTTAGTAGGCGTTACAAAATTAATTCCTTCTTTTTCCATGAGCTTTTTATTACCAGCAAGTATCTGATTACCATTAGTTTGAACTTCAAGTCCATGTCCTGAAACCTCATTGTAATCCGAAATAAGTGCTTGGTCCACATCTTTCTCAAAGGCTTTTAAAATAGACGTGGCAATTGGATGGTTTGAATGAACCTCTGCATAAGCTGCATATTCAAGTAATTGATCCTTCGTTATGCTTTCGGAAGGTTGGATATGGGTTACCTCAAACACACCTTTTGTTAAGGTTCCTGTTTTATCAAATACTACATACTTGACACTATTTAATGCTTCTAAATAATTTGCACCCTTTACAAGGATTCCTTGTTTTGCAGCACCACCAATTCCACCAAAGAAGCCAAGTGGAATCGAAACAACTAGTGCACAAGGACAAGAAATAACTAGAAATATAAGCGCACGATAAATCCAATCAGAGAATGTTGCTCCTGATATAACTAAAGGCGGAACAAAAGCCAATATTGCTGCTACTATTACTACTACCGGTGTATAATATCTGGCAAACTTAGTAATAAATTTCTCTGTTGGTGCTTTTTTGCTACTAGCATTTTCAACAAGCTCTAAAATTTTACTTACCGTAGATTCAGAAAATGGCTTTGTTACTTCGATTGTCAACAACCCATTCTTATTGATAAATCCAGATAATACCTCACTTCCTGTCTCAATACTCCTTGGAAGCGACTCACCAGTTAAAGCAGATGTATCAACTGTTGATTTACCGTCCAATACTTTTCCATCCAGCGGAACCTTTTCACCTGGCTTAACAACAATGAAACTTCCAACACTTACTTGCTCAGGATCTACCTTCTTAATCTCATCATTTACTTTTAGATTCGCATAATCTGGTCGAATATCCATTAATTCACTGATTGAATTACGAGACCGATTGACCGCTATACTCTGGAATAATTCACCAATTTGATAGAAAAGCATAACAGCAATACCTTCTGGATACTCCCCTATTAAAAAGGCACCAATTGTCGCAAGACTCATTAAAAAGTGTTCATCAAATACTTGACCTCTTGAAATATTTTTCACAGCTCGCCAGACGATATCTCCACCGACAATAACGTAACCTGTGAGAAAAAGTGCTAATTCAATTGAAGGGTTGAAATTACCTAAAAATGGAATTAAAGAAATTATAAGACCAACTATTAGTCTAGTTATGAGTGGTTTTAAGCCACCTTCCCCATGTGAATGGTCATGACCATGACCTTCCCTTTGGCTGCTAGTAGATTTTTCTCCAAATTCCTTCACTTGAATATGTGGTTCAAGACGTGTAACGGTTTGTTTAATTGTTTTTGATGCTGCCGTTGATGTTGAAGGATCACTATAATCAACTGTTAACTTCTTTGATACAAAATCAACAGATGAACTTGTAATTCCCGGTAAATTACCAACCTCTCTTTCTACTTTTGCTGCACAGTTGGTACAATCTAACCCTTCTAGCAAAAATTCCCGATTTGGGTGAAATTGTTTTAATTGATTTTTACTTTTTATTTCTACTTCGGGCTCCAATTTTCCAATAACTTTCTTTGCGTTATTAGAAACCTCATCCAATTCATGTTCATTTGAATCAAAGGTAATCGTTTTGGTAGCAAAGTTTACTGAACAATTTTCAACCCCTTCAATTTTAGAAACGCCATTTTCAATCTTAGCTGCACAATTGGCGCAATCTAGTCCTTCAAGAAGATATTCTTGTTTCGATTTTTTCTGTGCTTCTCCCATAGGATACTTCCCCTTCCATTTCAAAATACAATATATGTGCATTTATTCATATATTCATTATACTCAAACATACTATCCAATGTCAAAAACTTTTTCAAAGATATTTCGCCCTTATATTTTCATAAAATCCCGTTTCTTTGTATAAGCTTGTATATAACTTGAAAATATAACTAATAAGGACTGATTAGATGAATCTGCAGGTAATGATATATATAAGCATGTTCGTATTATTAGGTTTAATAATAGGTGGGACATTAGGTGGAGTGATAAATAAAGTGGTTAAACAGGTCAATAAACTTTATGTGTATGCTGGATCAGTTATATTAAGCTTAATTATTTTAGAGATAATTCCTGAAACTGTTGTATCCTATAATTGGATTGGTCTCACTATTAGCTTCCTATTGGGAATAGTTGTGATGCAAGAAGTTCACTTACTTACCGAGTCCTTCAAAAATTATTCTAAAACTAATTCACTTTCATTTGGTGCTATTTTTTTAGTTATTGCGATAAGTATACACAACATACCTACTGGAATTGCCATCAGCTCTAATTGGACAAACCAAGGTACAACATCGAACGAATTAATTCTACCTTTCATTATTCATCAAATTCCTGAAGGATTGGCTTTATTTTTATCTTTAGTGGGGGCAGGTAGTGCGATTTATTCCACCTATTCTTTTATTTCATTCACATTTCTTATTGTTTTATGCTTCTTTTTAGCACTAATATTAGGTGAACAATCCCTTTTTCAAGACTATCGTTTAAGAACCATCTTCATGGGGATTTCTATTGGTTCATTAGGTTATGTAAGTGTCTTAGAGTTAATAATAAAACCTTCTAGAACCCTGAAACTAACACAATTTATTCAAGTTTTAGTACTTGGCACGGCAACTGTTTTATATTTATGCAGTTCTTAAAAGCCCATTGATTACTATATCAGTTGACAATGTTTTAGTTATTTTATAATATGACGATGAACAAATAACTTGCCCATATACGAGGTGATAAAATGACTGAAAATAATGATAATGAAAGTAAAATCAATGATCTCGATGAAGAAACATTATTTGTAATCTCACAATCATTTAAGGCATTAGGTGATCCTACAAGAATTAGAATTTTAAATTTGCTCTTTGATACAGAATACTCTGTCAACGAAATAGCAGAATATTTGAATCTTAGACAATCTACAGTTTCTCACCAGTTACGTTTTTTGAAAAATTTAAGGCTTGTTAAGTATCGGAGAGCTGGAACAACTTTGTATTATTCTCATGATGATGAACATGTAATAAACTTGTTAGAACAAGCCATTAAACATGCTCTACATCATTAGAATATCTGATTATCAAAATTAAACTCTGATCAAAAATAATCATCTGTACATATAATCCCCATAAAAATAGCCAATCACTTATATGATTGGCTATTTTTATGGGGATTTACTTTAACTAGCCCAATGCTACATCTAAAATCATCATTACAGTAAAACCTATCATTAAACACATGGACGCTAGATCTTTATTTCCATTTTCCTGTGATCCAGGAATTACCTCTTCAGCAACCACAAAAATCATTGCCCCGGCAGCAAAACTTAAAGCAAAAGGTAGAATTGGTTCCATTAAAGTTACAGCTAATACACCAATTACTGCAGAAATTGGCTCAACCATACCCGAAAATTGCCCATACATAAAGCTCTTTCGACGGGACATCCCTTCTCTCCGCAAAGGCATGGAAACTGCAGTACCTTCTGGAAAGTTTTGAATGCCAATTCCAATAGCTAACGTCACTGCAGCTGCTAAAGATGCAGATGGAAATCCAGCCGCAACAGCTCCAAAAGCAACCCCTATTGCTAGACCTTCAGGAATATTGTGCAGTGTAATAGCAAGTACTAATAGCGTGCTTCTCCTTCTTTTACTAGGCTGGATACCCTCAGCATCTTCCATTTTTGAATTTGGATGCAAGTGGGGAATAATCTTATCAACTCCCCACAAAAATACTGCACCAAGCATGAACCCTATCGCAGCAGGAAGCCAAGCTGGTAACGCATCTTTATCAGCCATGTCAATTGCAGGTGATAATAGAGACCAAAAACTTGCCGCAATCATAACTCCACCTGCAAAACCAAGCATTCCATCTAAAAGTTTTTGGTTCATTGTCTTTGTTGTAAACACCAAAGCAGCTCCAAGTGCAGTCATACCCCAAGTAAATAAAGTACCAAATAACGCTTGAGTAATAGGACTTAAAGTAACAAAAAAGTCAATAATCACTTCGTCCTCCTTTTTCATTTATTCAAGATACAAATATGGATGAATATTCACCATACAATATATGCATCATAACAAAAATGTTTCCTCAGGTAAACTTTTTATTTAAAATACTTTAATAATAAACCATTATAATTATATCAATAGGGCATATTTACAGTTTTGATCATAATAGAATAGTATTATAAGGTGGTGAAAATAGTGAGAGGAAGAAAAAGTAAAGTTATAATAATTCCACTTTTAAGCTGTATTATTATATTTGTTGTTATTCCTTTTGTTATTAGTATTGCTTATGGGAATTTCCCTTTTTTTAATAATGATTACCTGTCAAAATATGACATAATTATCACAAACGACAAAAAGATTAGTGACAGTAACCTATCATTCATTAATTACAATACTTACACTTGGTCCGAAATAAAGACATATATTATTAAAAAACAAATGACGTATAAACATATTTTAAGAGACATTACCGTTTTGTTAATAACTGTAATTGTAGCTGTTTGTATAGATAGGACGATTGGATCCAATCTACCACGACCTTTTAGAAGAAAA
>NZ_JBJGXI010000083.1:0-10298 GCF_045635475.1 Radiobacillus sp. PE A8.2
CGGTAGTCACTTTATTTGTTGGCCTGCCTTTTTTCCAATCAGAACAGAATATAGTAATTGGCCATTATATTAATTTATCTGTTTTCTTATTTTTTTGTTGGTTAACCTCACGCATGCTTTATAGAAGTTATGCAAGAAACTTTTGTAATGAACTTTTATTAAAGGAAATGAATAATGATCTAGCATTAAAAGTAATCGAAAATGAAGAGATAAATAATGAGCTAGAAGCAGTAAATGAAAATCTTAAAAGTTTAGCAATAATGGATGAGTTAACTAAAGTATCAAATCGCAGAGGTTTCCATGAGTATCTGCAACAATCTATGAATAGTGGTAAGCGTAAACTTTCTTTGTTAATGATGGATATTGACGCATTCAAGCAATTCAACGATTACTATGGACATTTACATGGAGACCGTGCCCTTTATTTGGTTGCTCAAACGACTAAGGATATAATTGAACAGGAAAAACAATTCGTTGCCAGATTTGGCGGTGAAGAATTTTTAGTGGCAGCTTTTGATTTAGATGAAGAAAGTGCATATCAACTTGCTGAATCTATCCGCGGTGCTGTGAAAAACCTTAAATTAGATGCTGAACCATCACCAATTTCTGATTATCTTACCTTAAGTATTGGTATAGCTTCAGGGTCGGTAGTTAAGCAAAAAGATGTGGAAGATTTAATGAGTCAGGCGGATACTGCATTGTATAAGGCAAAAATTAATGGAAGAGACCGAGTAGAAGTTTTAGTTAACGAGAGATAATTTCCATTTAAACTCGGAATACAAATCCAATCTAGAAAGAGGGATGTACATGATTGATCGCAGTATATTGTTAAAGTTTGAAGAAAGTACTACCGAAAAGCAGTTACAACAGGTTGTGGAGAGATTCAAATCTTTACAACAACATCTGACAGGTGTGGTTGATCTTCAAGCAGGTCTGAATATTAGTGACCGTAATAAAGGTTATCAAGTAGTATTGACTGTACGTTTTGAAAATGAAGAAGCACTTCGAGCATATGAAAATAATCCAGAGCACCACGCATGTTCTGCCTTTATAAAGGAATCGGGAAGATTGGACGGTATTGTAGTTGATATAGAGATTTAGTGAAGTAAGCCTGTTACAGTGTGACAGGCTTTTTTTATAGTAAAGGAAATTATAAAATATACCACTAGCGTTGCATAGACTTTCTAAACAAAAGTCAAGGAATATAAATCGTTTGAAGATTGGGACTATTGGCAATATTAGCAATTTAAAGCACAAAAAAACCTTATAATTAGGGTATGGTAGTCCTGTCCAAATCCCTAATTATAAGGAGAATACATCCATGGACAATAATACCATAAAAACTGTATTCAAGGAATACATACATCCATTAGATTCGAAAGTTATTCAAAAATGATTGACCATGCTGAGATTGACAAATATGTTAAAAAGCTAGATTTACTAACATTTACAAGGCTTTTTATCCATGCCCAGCTAAAAGGACTGCCTAGTTTACGACGAGTAAGTGAAAATGTGAAACGTAAAAAAATGGTACAAAGACAAGTAGGTTTGGAGAGTATCAGTAAATCACAACTTTCCAGAAAGTTTGGTGAGATACCATCTGAAATATTTCAAGTTATCATGCACCAATTGATTCAAAAGTTACATCTTATACTTGGTCCAAAGAAGGCTGAAAAAGCACTCGGAAAGATTCATTTAATTGACTCATCAACGCTTTCCATGTGCCTTAGTCAATATGAATGGGCAGATTTTCGAGATACAAAATCCGGGATAAAGATGCACACCTCTCTTGTTTTTTGCGATGGTGAATCCTATCCAAACGATGTCATCATTACGCCAGCTAGACCAGCAGACGAAACACAGTTGGATGCAGTGATTGTGCAAGATAAAAATGCGCTGCACGTATTTGACAGAGGTTATTTCAACTTTGAAAAGTTTGATTTCTATTGTGCAAAAGGAATTCGATTTGTGACTCGAATCATTTCCGTCGATTATGCAATTAGGTCATTGTAAGGAAGGTACTTGGGATAGCTGTATTATTGATGAATTAACACCAGAGCCTAAGGATTATATTGTAAAAAAGAATCATTTTAGTGTATTCTACTAAACTTACCTGGATCAACTGTTAGACAAAATAATAGGTGAAATAAACAGACTATGTTTAGCAAAGTAAATACTAATCATTAGCAAAAAAGAAACGTTTGGATTGTTAATTGCCCAAACGTTTTTTATATTGTCTTGTTAGCTAAACCTATTTTGTATTTGTCAAAGTAAAGATTTTTACATAGTAGATTTAAACATGATCGATAAAGTTCCGTGTGTAAATCAATGGTGCAGATGAAAAAATTGCATAACTAACCATAACGAAAAGTTCTATGTATAATTTGAGGTTGACAAATTTTTAAAAAATAATAAAATAGAAGCATGAAACAAAGTTGAATTAAAATAAACAAAGTTAATTATTAGGAACTATGGTTTCTTTTTGTGTAAGTATTTATATTTTTTATATGCTAGATTGGAGACAAAAGAATGACAATTGGCACGCGAATCCGAATACTTAGAACGGACCAAAGGCGTACATTACAAGAGATAGCAGAGGCGAGTGGTCTTACTAAAAGCTTTTTGTCGAAGGTAGAAAACGGGAAATCCGTTCCAGCTATCGCTTCTTTAATGAAAATTGCTGACGTTCTTGGTGTAAAAGCATCTGAATTAATGGATGAAGAGGCGCATGTAGGAACTGTTTTTACTCCTCACATTGCAACAGAAAAAAGAACAATAAAAACGGATAAGGGATATTCGTTTTTGCCTGTCGCTGTTGAAAGAAGTGAAAAGGTAATGCAGCCCTATATTTTCACTGCAAGAAAAGGAGAAATAAGTGGGCAGAAGCTTTCTCACGCAGGGGAAGAATTTATCTATATTTTAGAAGGAGAAATGACGTTTCAGGTAGGTGACAAAGAGTACTTATTACAGGTTGGAGACAGTTTATATTTTGACTCAATAGAAAATCATGAGCTAAAACCTGTATCCGATGAAGTGCGCTACTTAGCTGTATTTACGAAAACTCCATAGTTATACTGGTTGTCACTTTTCTGGCAGCCATTAATTATAGCGTTTGTATTCTGAATATTAAATTAATACCCTAGAAAAGGAGGAAATGTATTGATCAAATATAATTTTGAATATGAAAAGAAAGTCAAGGTATGTTTTATTGGTGCAGGGGGACACTCATTCCGTAATGTATATCCAACCTTTCAGTATGCACCGATTGATTTATTGGCTATATGCGATATGAATGAGGACAGGGCAAGAGATTACGCTCGCCAGTTTGGAGCTAGGAACTATTATACAAATCACCATGAGATGCTAGAAAAGGAACGCCCTGATGCAGTATTCATCGTGACAGCTTATACATCGGAGGGCCGTGTGCAAGCTACAGAACTAGCAAAAGATATTATGAAAGCTGGTGCACATGTCTGGATGGAAAAACCGACTGCAGCTTCTACTGACGAGATTAAGCAATTAATGTCGATGAGTGAAGAGAAAAATTTATTAGTGATGACAGGCCTTAAAAAGATATTTTTCCCTTCTATAGAGAAAGTAAAAGAGATTATGGATACACCAGCATTTGGAAAACCATCTTCTATTTATATTCGCTATCCACAAAGCATACCTGTTTTAGAAGAACGTGGAGATTTAACGAAGATGACAGGTTTTCTAGATCATATTTTCCATCCAGGTTCAGTATTGCATTATTTAATGGGACCGATTCGTGATTTCTCTTATTTACGAGAGCCTAACAATGGTGGAACTGTAACAAATATAAGATTCACTTCTGGTGCAGTTGGAACAATGCATATGACTGCGGGCATGTCTAAGACAAGTCCATTAGAACGATTGGAAGTAATCGGAGAAGGTTCAAACGTCATAGTTGAAAATGGAGTAAAAGTAACCTATTACCGAGAGTTAGAATCCCGAAATTATGGGAGGTCAGCATCTTATTTATGGGATAACAAAAGTGCCCCGCTTTACTGGGAACCAGAATTTTCGCTTGGTCAATTATATAACAAGAATATATTTTACTTAGGTTATGTACAGGAGGTGCTTCATTTCTGTGAGGCTATATTAGAAGAAAAACCACTTGAGAAGGGTACATTACAAGAGTCTCTAGAGATTTTGAAGCTTTTTGAAGCGTATTGTACAGCGGAACAGGGTACTTTAACGACGATAAATGAGTAATTACTAATTAACTCACAACAATAGGTTTGAAAAAAAGAAATGGAGTGATACATGATGGCAACAATAACAAATTTGAAAGATGAAAAACACGTATTGGATATGGATTGGGGAAAAATTCAATGGTTGTGTGGTAAAGAAATAGATCCAGATGCAGAAATGACATTTGGCATGGTATATATTAACGCTGGAGATTCTAATCCACGGCATATTCACCCGAATTGTGAAGAATTTATTTTTGTGTTATCGGGAGAATGTGATCATTCACTTGGAGATGAAACATTCCATTTGGAACCAGGAATGATGCTACGTATTCCAGCTGGTGTTCCTCACCACGCCGTTACGACTACTTGGGAACCTTGTCGCATGATTATTACTTATTCTTCTGGTGATCGTCAGACTATTGGTGAGTAATGTATTCCTGACAAATATAGGAGTTGGAATGAATGTACACATTTAATGGACTAGGTATGGGGATGGGCAATTTGTCCAAATTATCTCATGCAAAAACAAGGTCGATTAGCGCTGAGAATTACTCGGGTGAAAAAGGAAAAGGCGGAATGGCTACAGATGGTTTCGCTACAAAACGAGCGGAAGGCTTGGGGCAAGGATGGAAGGTAAACCCTGCTATCCGTATTCCAGCAAACACGAAGGTAACTATTGCTAATATTGAAGGACCAGGTGCTATTCAGCATATATGGATGACAACACAACCGAGGAATTGGCGCAGATTGGTTCTTCGAGCGTATTGGGACGAAGAAAAAGATCCGTCCATAGAAACACCATATGGTGACTTTTTCTGTAACGGATGGAATGAAAGATGTAACGTTAATTCTTTACCAATAGCAGTTAATCCAGCAGGAGGATTTAATTCTTACTGGGAAATGCCATTTCGAAAATCTGCTCAATTTACAATTGAAAACCTAAGTGAAGATGAAATTGTACTGTTCTATCAAATAACATATACATTAACTGAAGTACCAGACGATATGGCGTATTTTCATGCACAGTGGAGAAGGAACAATCCTTTACCATATAAAGAAGTCCATACCATTGTTGATGGAATACAAGGTCACGGTCATTATGTAGGAACTTACATCGCATGGGGCGTTAACAATAATGGCTGGTGGGGAGAAGGAGAAATAAAATTCTATATGGATGGAGATCAAGATTTTCCAACCATATGTGGTACTGGAACAGAGGATTATTTTGGTGGAGCTAATAACTTCGAACATCCTACCGGCGAGTATGGAGAATATTCAACAGCATATTTAGGGCTACCGCAAATAATCAAGCCAGATGGATTATATCGCAGTCAACAGCGGTTTGGCATGTATCGGTGGCATGTTATGGATCCTATTCGATTTGAGAACGACCTGAAGGTGACCATTCAGGCGCTTGGTTGGAGGAATCAGGAATCAGGCCGACTAAGGTATTTACCACTTCAAGATGATATTGCATCTGTTGCTTATTGGTATCAAACAGAGCCACATGTACCTCATCCTGAATTTCCTGAGAAGGATTTTTTGGAAGTGATATAATTCATATTATAGAATGTATAAATTCAATGTCCAATAACACCATTTACATTTTAGGGTGTTATTGGGCATTTTATTTATAATTTGAGTCAATTTCATAATTACCTTATACAGATAGCTAAAAATCAGTATTATGAAATTGACTAATTTGACTGTTTTTTTATAAACATTGAAGGGTGGAATTGAAGTGAGCAAGATTAACACTGACTATGTATGGTATTCGAGTTATGGATCGAACCTATGTGAAGAAAGGTTTCTTTGTTACATCAAAGGAGAGAAGCCGCCAGGTTCAAGCAAACGTGAAGTTGGATGTAGAGATCAGTCATTACCGTTACAAACACGTGTTGTTAATCTACCTTTTCATCTTTATTTTTCAACTCATTCTAAAAGATGGGGGGGAGGGGTAGCATTTATAGGCACATCAAAAGATAGTTCCGTGAGAACTTTAGGTCGTATGTATTTAATAACAAAGGAACAATTCATTGATGTCGTGAAACAGGAAAATGGTGTCGACGATATTGTTATTGATTTTGATAGCGTAATAGAAAACGATTCAAAAGTTATACGAGAGTCAAGATACGGTAACATTATGTACGTTGGTGACTGTGATAATTACCCGATCTTCACCTTTACTCATTATCTCGATATAGACCAAATCGAACATACGACTCCGTCAAGAAGTTATCTAACTATGTTAATACGAGGCTACAAAGAAGCATATTGTGTTTCGGATGAACAAATACTGCAATACTTACTAGACAAACCAGGAATTAAAAGTAAATATACTACTGATCAGCTATTACAAATAATAAAAGTGGCTTAAGCACATAGGCCATACAGATACAGATTGTAAAACTCAACATGCATTACTATTAGTTATTCAAACTAGTATAGAAACATTACCTATGTTGACAATTTGTTTTCAGTGCTTTGCGTGTTGTAATAAACGAAGACTCCTCGTAGATGATTACTAAGTGGTGGGAACATACGAATTACCAATCCTTTGATTTTGAAGGGCTGATGTATTGGAACATGAAGGTAAAATGGCGCAACTATATGCAGATTATTATGGAAGCCTATTAACGCGTAGGGAGGCAATCTATAAGAATATTGATGTCGTTGTAGCGCTTATAGTTTTCATAGTCAAATCAAAAGATAAGGCGCCATACTACCAATTTCTATTGGTGTTGGTAGCCTATTTTTATTAACCCGATTCTAAACTATATGGGATCTCAAATAGCTATGTAAGGTAATTATGAAGTTGACTCATCTAGTTAACTAAAAAGCTAAGGGCTGTGTTCAATTATAAAAAGACAGTTAATGGACTTGTCATTTTATAATTTTTACTATAATCTTATGTACAACAACAAGTGATTAATGTTGTGTGAATGTACTATAACAATTATCTCGAATTTGCAGAAACTATATCCTCTGTATAATTTATATAAAGAAATTTACTATATCAATTGACCACAAAAAATAAGGTTAAAAAAGTCCTCTTTTGAATAACTGATCTTTCAGAGGATCTAGCGATTCACTCACCTTTTGGAGGCAAATCAAAGATTATACTAGAATCCCAGTTCTAGTTGAAAATTTTATTCTTTATTCTTCATAGATTAACTACAAATATCTCCATGAGTTTTTCAAGCATCTACTAAACTGCCATTGTAGAACGATCAAATTTAACAGAATACTGATTAACAACATGTGTATTCACTTTCCTCTGCTATTTTGAATTTGATTTAAACAATTTCAATCTTATTACCTTCACTTCTAGGATTCAAACAAAAATCACAAACTACTAAAAATCTATAACATCTCTGTTGCCCTAGGAAGATTTGTTTTTCTTTATTTATCTCTAGTTGAAAAGAATAGAGGATATGAGGAAAGTTTATCTATGAGAAACTATGTTGCGTGCGCTTAAGGAGGTGATCAAATAAGTAGCAAATTGATTCTTTATAAAAATTTGAGAGGAGTTATTATTAAATGAAAAGATTCTTTATACTTATGATGGTAATACTCTTATTATTGCCAACAGTTACGTATGCTGAAGAGGGTGAAACCTCAACAACAACGGAAACTGAGGGTGTTACGGAGCTTGCAAACGGTAGCTTTGAAACGGATGAGAATGATGATAACTGCCCAGATGGTTGGGAGTGCTCAGTTGACGGGGATGGTACATATGATATTCTTACTAACCCAGTCCATAAAGGTGCACAATCATTCATGACCTATGATAACAATACGGATGGTTATAACATTATCGAACAAGTTGAAGTTGCAGTGACTCCTGGAATTACTTATATGGCTTCCGTTTGGCACCGCACGAACAATGTAAGTGACTCTCCTTACATTCAATTAATTTTTAAAGATGCAAACGGCGATCAAATTCAAGGGGAAAAGCTGTATGCAGATGCAGATCTTAATCCAACCCACGACTGGAAGGAAATCAGCGGGAAGGTAACTGCTCCACAGGGCGCAGCTACAGTAGATTTTCGTTTAGCACAAGATGGTGTTTCGGGTAGTATTTATTGGGACTCTGCCTCTATTAAAGATGTTGGCAATGTGATGTTTAACGGTGGCTTTGAAATGGATACTGATCAGTGGACTTCAAACAGTGTAGGAAACGTTAGTGTTGATCAATCAGATTCCGCAGAAGGAGTCCGTTCTATTAAATTATCAGCTACTGCAGATGAAGAGGTAGTAGTAGAACAAGACGGGGCAATTAATGGCGGTGTATGGTACCGCTTTCAAGGCAGTGTAAAAACTGACAACGATGATTCTGCACTGCAGGTACAATGGATGGATGCGAGTGGTAATATCATCGACGAAGAGTCTATCATTGCTTCCTCTTCAGAATGGGATGAAATCGCTAAAGATATCCAAGCGCCAGTTGAAGCAGTAAAGGTTAACGTTCAAGTTACGCATCAAGGTACTGGAGCAACATGGTGGGATATGGTCAATGTTGAACAGCTTCCAGAGATTGAAGATTTCGGTTCACAGGCGTTCACATTGCATACAAATAACGGTACTTTTGATGATCATTACGCATATACGGTTACGACTCTAGGTTATAACTTTGGAAAGATTGATTTAAATGATGGTAGTTTGGAAGTATTACTTCAAGCTAACTCTAATTCTTTAGGAACGATGCTGCACTCAAATGGTAAGGTATATCTAACTACAGATGGTGTGCAGGTATATGATCCAGAGACAGAAAAAATTACTAGCTTAAACTTACCAACAGGCTGTAATCGAATAAATGGCTTATTTGAGCTTTCTGATGGTAAGGTTTGGGGTACGTGTTATGGCCCTAGTAGGTTATTTACGTATGACCCAGACACAGAAGAATATGAAGATCTTGGTGTAATTGATAATGAAAGATCGTATTTATTTGATGCGGTTGAATATAAGAACAAAGTATTCCTTTCGCTTGGTTCACCAGGTGCGCTCTATGTCTATGATAAAGATACTGGAGAGACAGAAAGAATTCTAGAGAACCTTGATGAATCTAAACACGTTAGAGGTATTAAACTCTATGGAGATCGACTATTCGTTAAACGGGTAAACCCAACGGACGCCGTTGTTGTCGATCCTGATACGTATGAAGAAATAGCACATCTAGAGTATGTATATGGTGAGCTAGCGCCACCAGATGCAGAGAATCGAGTTGTTTTCACATACGATGATAAATTTAACTATTTTGATCTAGATGATGATTCAATTGGAATCATGGAATCTGAGCACGTCTTCCCGAATTCCGGAAATGTTGGTGTCGTTCAGCTTGATGATCAAGTGAACTTTCCAGGAAGCTCTTATGCAGGGATTAGTAACTCTGGAAATGCATGGGTTTGGAATCCGCAAACAGATGCTTACAAAGAGATACCTATCCCAATGCCATCTGCGGCGAGTAAAACGTATCAGCTTACCGTTGGTGGAGATGGCTACGTATATGGTGTTGGTGTACAAGGCGCAGGTTCATTCCGTGTAAATCCTGACGATCCACTAACGACAGAAACATTTAGCGGACCAGGTCAAGCCGAGGGAATGGCTGCAATTGGAGATTACATTTATTTCGGTAACTATCCTTATGCAGTATTTTACCGACAAAATATACATGAGCCATGGAATCCGGAGACCATATTTGATTTGGGGGATTCGAAACAAAATCGACCAGTGGCAATGAAGGCATATGATGGCAAAATTTATGCTGGAAGTATTGCAGATCGTGGTTATTTGACCGGTTCTCTTGCAGTTTATGATCCGGAAACAGAAGAAGTGAAAGAATATAAAGGTTTAAGCCCAGACCAATCGATTACTTCTCTTGCCGTTAAAGGGGACTACGCATACCTCGGCACTACCATTCATGGTGGACTCAGTACTAGTCCTATTACTGAAGAAGGAAAACTAGTCGTCTTTAACTTGGCTACGGAGCAAGTAGAAGAAACGATTATACCGTTAGAAGGTAATGAAGTGGTGAGTGCGCTTACAATTGGTCCAGATGGAAATGTCTGGGGTATCGGTGGG
>NZ_JBJGXI010000084.1:0-10147 GCF_045635475.1 Radiobacillus sp. PE A8.2
TAAAATTAAACAACTGTGGATATCTTACTAAGTTATTTAGCCACATCCAGCTCCAGCGCTAAAGCTGTAGTGAGACAACACCCGCCTTCGAATGATAAGTCAATATCGATTCGCATACGCTCATCGTGTTTCCTTTATCTCCTCGAAAATATAGAACAATTTTCTTCGTGCGAGGTAAAGCATCGAAGCCTACTCTGGTCCTCCGGTTCAGTCCATACGTCGCTATACGGGGTTCGTATTATAATCTAGAATGTGACGTAGTGGACTCTTATCTGTGACAAAAGAGGCATAATTAGCGGTGACAATAACCCCATCCATATACTCGAATTCACGTCCACTCCAGAATTATTAATGAAAGTTAGACTGGAGATTTTACCAATTATACATGTCCATGTTTAATATCCAAAAATTAAGGGAAAACTTCATATAAATATTCAGAAAATTGTTGCATTATTCCTTGAAATCAAGGATAATGAAAAAAAGGAACAAGGGGGCGTGTTCCATGAAAAAGCATAAAGTGGTTTACAAGTTAAGTGTTTTTGGAAACCGAAAAGGATCAAAAATAGTCGCAAAAAGGGAAATTCCCTTCGAGATTAAACTTGCGGCGAAGCTGATTTTGGATGATTTATGTTTTAGCTGGAATAAGACACACCTAGAAACGAAGATTAACGAATCCATTGATAAAATGGATAAAGAAGGTTTCATGATTTTAAGTAAACAGTATCAACCGTATACGTGGGAGTAAAGTATTTGTGGTAGACAAAGTATAATTTTATTTTTATAATCCTTGTCAAGTCATTTGGCAAGGATTTTTTTGGATGCTGATAATTATTAATTTATCACCATTTTTCTAAGTAACTATGTTATATTTTTAGTGAAGTAAATTTTATAAACATACCAATATTCGGAGTGAGAAATGTATATGATGCAAATAAAAAAGGTCTATTTTGTCCACTTAATGCTCATGATATTGGTGATAAGTGGTTGTGGTGAGCAACCTATATTATCAAGTATCGATAATAGTAAGATTACTCATCAACTAGAGGTTAAACAGGTGCTGAAGTTACCAGAACAAAAGCCTAGCCTGCCTGAGCAAGAGCCGTCGGAGGATGGACTTGTAACCGTAAATAATCCTACAAGTATTGAAGTATTATTAAATAAACAGAGAAAGCTTCCAGATGGTTATGTTCCAGAAGATCTTGTCGTACCTAATGTGCCTTTCTACTTTGATGAATACTTACCAAAGAAACAGATGAGACAAGAAGCGGCCACTGCACTCGAACAGTTATTTTATGCTAGTAATGAGCAAGCAGGTTTGAATTTAGTAGCAGCATCTGGATATAGATCCTATGCCACTCAAAAACAGATTTATGAGAATAATGTCAAGACTAAGGGAGAAGCGCACGCCAATCAATTTTCTGCAAAGCCAGGAACTAGTGAGCACCAGAGTGGCCTTGCGATGGACGTGACTACTGCAGATGTAGGTTTTTCTCTTGTTCAATCATTTAAAGAAACCGAAGAAGGTACATGGCTTGCTGAGCATGCGCATGAATATGGATTTATTATCCGTTATTTAGAAGGAAAGTCAGATATTACTGGATATGCTTATGAACCATGGCATTGTCGCTATGTTGGAACCGAAATGGCAACAGAGATTTATGAACAAGGCGTAACATTAGAAGAATTCTTTGGTTTTACACCGAATGTAAGTTAACAAGAAATTAGAAGAGGATTAGCTTAAGACAGCTAATCCTCTTCGTATAAATTTACAAATAAAAAATAGGAGCACGATTGTAAAGGCTCCTAAACCACTTTGTAATTTCTATTAATGAGCAAGGAAATATCCAATCAAGCCTTTTGAATATTCCTCCCCTCAAGGTTTATAGTACTATTATAACATAAAGCATAGTCATTTTATTTAACTTGTATAGAATGTTTTAAGTCCAATTTTTGTTAAAATTTGATACAATAATGAGGAAATTTAATTTAGGGAGGCAAAATGAAATGGATTATCGTATTGAAAAAGATACTTTAGGTGAAATTCAAGTTGAAGTAAATAAATACTGGGGTGCACAAACAGAACGTAGTAAGCAAAATTTTCCGATTGGTACTGAAAAAATGCCAACGGAGGTTATTCATGGCTTTGCTATCTTGAAAAAAAGTACAGCAATTGTAAATAGTGAACTAGGTTTATTGGAAAAGGAAAAAGCTGATGCTATAGCTTATGCAGCGGACCAAATTATATCAGGTGAGATGCAAGAACATTTTCCACTAGTCGTGTGGCAAACAGGAAGTGGAACGCAATCCAATATGAATGTAAACGAGGTTATTGCTTTTGTAGGTAACAAGTGGTTAAAAGAAAAAAACAGTGAACTTACACTTCATCCGAATGATGATGTAAATAAATCGCAAAGCTCAAACGATACATATCCAACAGCAATGCACGTTGCCGCTGTACTACAATTAGAGGATGCTGTTATTCCATCGTTGCAGACGCTTAAAGCTACGTTAAAAGAGAAAATGGAAGCGTTTAATGACATTGTGAAAATTGGTAGAACACACTTACAGGATGCTACACCTTTAACTTTAGGGCAGGAAATAAGTGGATGGCACCGGATGTTAGAAAAAACAGAGACAATGATCACTTCAAGTATTATTCACATTAAAGAACTTGCGATTGGTGGCACTGCAGTTGGGACAGGCTTGAACGCACATCCGCAATTTTCAGAACTTGTATGTAGTCAAATAAGCAAATTCACAAACAAGACGTTTATTTCTGCCCAAAATAAATTTCATGCACTGACAAGTCATGATGAGTTGGTGTATACGCACGGAGCATTAAAAGCATTAGCGGCAGACGTTATGAAAATTGCCAACGATGTACGTTGGTTAGCAAGTGGACCACGCTGTGGCATTGGAGAAATTAATATTCCTGCAAATGAACCAGGAAGCTCGATTATGCCAGGAAAAGTGAATCCTACACAAAGTGAGGCAGTTACGATGGTAGCTGCGCAAGTGATGGGAAATGATGCAACAATTGGATTCGCAGCAAGCCAAGGAAACTTCGAATTGAACGTATTTAAACCAGTTATTGCTTATAATTTCCTTCAGTCATGTCAGCTATTGGCCGATAGCATGCTTTCATTTGATGAGCGATGTGTAAAAGGACTAGAGCCTAATTATGAAAATATAGAAAAGAATTTAAATGATTCGCTTATGCTTGTTACAGCATTAAATCCTCATATTGGTTATGAGAATGCTGCTAAAATAGCTAAACAAGCATTTGCTGAGAATACTACTCTAAAAGAAGCTGCTGTGAGCTCTGGACTGCTTACAGAAGCACAGTTTGATGAATATATAAAACCAAGAGAAATGACTTATCCCAAGTAAGACGGGGTTTCATAAAGGATTTCATATTTTACCAGTACAAATTAATAATAAAATATCACTCTCCTGTTCACAATAGTTATTACAGGAGGTGATAAACATGGCTAGCAACAACTCAAACCAATTGTTAGTACCTGGAGTAGAGCAAGCGCTAGATCAAATGAAGTATGAAATTGCCCAAGAGTTTGGTGTAAACCTTGGAGCTGACACTACTTCTCGCGCAAACGGTTCTGTTGGTGGTGAAATCACCAAGCGTCTAGTTCAAACTGCTGAACAGCAATTTGGCGGACAAAAATAATAAGACTAATAATTAAATAAAAATTGGCTTTTGGAGGCATCTAATCAGATGCCTCCTTAGAGACTAAAGCAAACAGTGATTTACAACTAAGCAATACTAAAGGAAGAATTGCTAAAATTACCAGAGAAAATCCCTCATAATTATGTGGTAACTACTCAAACTAGAGTGTACAGGAGGTGATAATCATGGCAACAAACAATTCTAATCAATTACTTGTACCTGGTGTAGAACAAGCACTAGACCAAATGAAGTATGAGATTGCTCAAGAGTTTGGTGTAAACCTTGGAGCTGATACTACTTCTCGCGCTAACGGTTCTGTTGGTGGTGAAATAACTAAGCGTCTAGTTCAAACTGCTGAGCAACAATTCGGCGGACAAAAATAATAAATATTGAATGGATTGGAGACACCTATATAGGTGTCTCCTTTAGTCGTTATAATTTACCATTATTAGTTTTTTATTCATACATCAATAGCAAACAATTGTTTTATGCAATTCTCAAGCATTTGCTGCAAATTTACACACACAAATTGGGTGGATTATTTTTATAATTAAAGAGTATTCTAATAGGTAGAACGTGCCTTTTGTATGGGAGGAAGCCTATGTATGAATGTCCACTTTGTAACGGATTGACAGTTTCAAATCAACAATGTAAAGAATGTCGTGCAGTGATGGCGGATCAGGGGAAGGTTGCAGATTATTTTGATGACTATAGCCCTTATCTGGACGATGCAATAGCAAAGTTGATTGATGGTGCAGAGGAATCAGCGACAAACCACACATGCTCACATCTTTTCGTGTGTAATAATTGTGGGTTTGATCAACAAGTTATAGTCGAAGAAAATGAAAAGTAGTGGCATGTAAAAAGACAGGAGATATTTTCTCCTGTCTTTTTTGAAATCTTCGTCGATTCGCTCCAGTCGCTACGTTTCTATACGGCACTCTACGCTTTTCATATGTCTAGCTCCGAGTGCCAGAAACTAGGCGACTTCACGAATCGCCTTACGATAAGTCATCATCGATTCGCAAGCTCATCGTGATTCCTTTATCTCAGTCGATTCGCTCCAGTCGCTACGTTTCTATACGGCACTCTACGCTTTTCTATTATCTAATTACTAATTCTGTATCTGTATCAAAGAAGTGTGCTTTGTTCATATCAAATGCTAAATCAATCGTTTGACCGCCTTTAATATCAGTTCTAGAGTCTACACGGGCAATAAATTCTTGTCCGTCTAAAGAAGAATATAGATAAGACTCAGCACCCATTAACTCGGCAACATCAATATGAGCGGAAAGTTTGCTACCAGGATTAGCATCAATAAATAATGGCTCATCATGCATATCTTCAGGACGCATGCCTAGAACAATTTCTTTACCTACATAGCCTTGTTCACGAAGCATTTTCATTTTACCTTCTGGAACAGCCATCGAAGTTTCTTGAAATTTAACTTTTCCATCTTCTAAAACGCCTGTGAAGAAGTTCATAGAAGGAGAACCGATAAAGCCACCAACAAAGATGTTATTTGGTTTGTCGTATACTTCTTTTGGAGCACCTACTTGTTGGATAACACCGTCTTTCATAACAACTAGGCGAGTCGCCATCGTCATCGCTTCCGTTTGGTCATGTGTAACGTAAATTGTAGTTGTTTGTAAACGTTGGTGTAATTTTTGAATTTCAGCACGCATTTGTACACGTAACTTAGCATCTAAGTTTGATAAAGGTTCATCCATAAGGAAAACTTTCGCATCACGTACAATCGCACGTCCAAGAGCCACACGCTGACGTTGACCACCTGATAATGCTTTAGGCTTACGATCTAAATATGCTTCTAATCCTAAAATTTTAGCAGCATTTTGTACTCTTCTTTCAATTTCATCTTTTTTAAATTTACGAAGTTTTAAACCAAAAGCCATGTTATCATATACGTTCATGTGTGGATAAAGTGCATAGTTTTGGAATACCATCGCGATATCACGATCTTTTGGAGCTACATCATTCATACGAACGTTATCGATTAGTAAATCACCATCAGAAATTTCCTCTAAGCCTGCAATCATTCGTAGTGTTGTAGATTTACCACAACCAGATGGACCAACGAATACGACGAACTCTTTGTCTAGAATTTCTAAATTAAAATCTTTAACTGCTGGTTCAGCATTTTTTTCATATACTTTGAAAATACTTTGTAATTGTAACTCTGCCATGTTATTTCCCTCCTAAATTTTGAAAGCGCTTTTCTTATGTACTTAGTGTACCCAATTTCTTGTACAAGGTAAATGGCAGTTGTGCACAAAAAAGGACAACATACTTTGTGCACGTTTACATAATGGTTGAAAAAGGAATTAAACTTAGTTATTTCATTTTTCGTAACAATAGCGTTAGATATACCGTTAGCGCACCGTTAAATTGTTTCACATCGATGCCAGTTTTTTCGATGAATTTATCAACACGATATTGTAGGCTATTGCGGTGCATATAAAGCTGTTTGGCAGCAAGCGTAGCATTAGAATTGCAAGTTAGAAATACTTCGATTGTTTTCAACAATTCCTCATCATCAACAGTATCTGAAAGGATTGAATCAACGGTTGTTTTGGCTGCTACTTTACTGATTGGATCTAATAACAAATATGGTAGTGCGTCAACATATCGGATAACTGGTACTTGGGAATAGGTAAGTACAAGGTGGAAACATTGTTTTCCCCATTGGTAGTCTCTTGAAGCATTGTCTAAATGCTTGTACGTAGGAGAAATAAATAAGTGGACTTTCATATAAAAATCACTCATCAATACATCAATAATTTGATCAAAGGAAATTGGGTCATCCTCTGCAGAAGTGATTTCTTCTATGATCACACCTTCGTGATTATTTTCCCACAAAATTGAAACTTTACTTGGAAATAATCCTTGAATGGCTTCTCGAAAAGCAGATGGATCTACTTCAGTATCAGAAACGGCAAAAAATATAAAACGATAAGGTAAATTTTCCATAGTAGTTGTTGATTGGTTATCAAAGAGTATTTGCATCCAGAGTTTTTCTTTTTCTGTTCCAGGTGCTTGATTTGCATGATAAGGAGTTAAAAATGTTTCTAAAAGCAGTCGATCTTTCTCGGTTATTTCAATATTGGCGATACCAATAATTGTATTGTCTTCGGTTGTGTACCAATTGTATTGGTCAGTGTCCAATGGTGCATCAGAATATGCTTCTATAAGAGATGGGAATATTATTTTTAATTGATTAAGCATAACAGTTAGCCTCTTTCATTCTAATCTTTTCTTTAGTATAACAAAGCTGCGTTTTAGTTGCTTTAATTATGATAAACAAAGAAGCGTACAGCAAAGTACGCTTCTTTAAGTGCGTGTTCAAAAAGGTGACGAAGTAGCAGCAAGAAGGTCGAGGCTTTGAACATCCCCGCGACCGCAGTGAAATCTTGGTGCTTCGAAAGCATAGTCCTCGCACGCAGAAAAAGTGTTTTTCTTTTTCAAGGATAAGCTTTTCCATAACCGGATAGACGAACCAACGCTAGAGTTCGTTTGGTCCCTTTTTGAACAACTTCTTTAAGAATGAGTTAGCTTTCTTCAGGAAAGGGCTCGTTTTCTTTTGGTAGCTCCCGAGCTTGCTCTATTTGCATACGGTCATGAACAGAGTAGGTTGTACCGCCTGCCATGCCTTCGTTAATCATCCGGTCCACATCAACTTCATATTTTTCTCGTGATTTGTCGTAATCATTTTCAATGAATTTCTTCTTTTTCTCCATAAAAAAACCTCCTTTCTATCGTTAGTTTTCACGAAAGAAGGGAGGTCATTCATTTTAACGTGTAGAGTTAATACTAACGTTATAAGAGTTCCTTATTCAATTAGATCAAATCATTATTTTTACTTGAATTATAGAGATAAAAAGCATATTTAAATGGATAAGTTAAAATATTGTCTGCTTCATGTTTGATGGTGGGATGATTAAATATCCCATAACCTGGCTTTGCATTCGCTTCAAATAGCCATACATTTTCCTCGTTATCAATACCAAAATCAAAACCGATCTCTCCAAGTGGTTGATCAATTGCTTTTTCTAATTCGATACTCACTTTTTCAGCTGTTGTAGTTAATCGATGTCGAATTAAATTAGCTCTTTCGTTAGAAAATAACTCTTCAAGCAAGTGTACACTGCCGCCTCGTTTTACATGTGTCGTTAAACTACCCTTCCCAGCAAATTTGGCACAGGTTAATGTTACTTCCCAGCTATTTCGATGGTTTTTATTACAATGCACGCGAAAATCAATTGCACTTTTCCCTTTTTTAATTAAATCCACTTCTTTTTGTGCAACATACCCTTTAAAGCCGTTTGGAAAATGTTGTTTGAAAAATGCAGAGATTTTTGTGTAACGATTTACTTGTGGTTTATTTTGCAAATAATAATGACATTCTAATTCACCAGAGGGCAATTTAACACAACGGACGATTCCCTCTCCGCGGCTTCCGTGTATCGGTTTAATATATATTGGGAATTTGTCAGTCATTGCTATAATCTTGGACTCAGATGGATGAATGACAGTTGTTGGAATTAGATAGGAGCAAGCTACACTGCGCATGAGCAGTTCATAGATTTCCCATTTATTAAAGAAGCCCTGATTAAAGAATATTCCTTCATCTTGTAGTCGTTTCTTTGCTTGAATAACTTCTGGATGATGCTCAATTTTGCGATTGGGTATACGATCATAAATAATAGCCGGGTACATAAACACACCTTTGTGCCATTTTTCATTTTTATAGTAATATGCTGTAATTCTTCTATCATCAAGAGCAAGATGTTGATGACCAAAAATAACTGTTTGAAAACCTAGCTTCTCACCGGCTTTACTTAGTAGCTCAAAAACTTCTGTACGTGATCCTAATATGGACGTACCTTCTGTGAAACCCGCAGTAAATATCCCTAGGGTTAAGAGGATGATAATCTGCTGATCATTATTATCAATAGTTATTGTTTTGTTTTTAGGCATATTTAACTTAGACTTTAAATAAGAAGCAATGTATAATGTGCTTTGATCTTTTTGATGACCGAGACATTCAACAGTTGATTGATATGGACCGTATTGTATGCGATTGACTTGCTTAAAATCTTGATAAAATCGATAGGGGACAATGATACGATTTTTCTTACCTTGATAATACTTAATTTCAAATGTATACGTAGTAATTTTTGTCCCTCCTTTTTGAACATAGGTTTATTACTACATATATATGAGCGAAGTAAGATCGTCATGCCTAGGTTATAAATAAAGGAATATGAATATAAAGGATGATGAAAGTGCCGCAATTTGTACTTGTTATAATGATGGCTGTAATTGGTGCTGCTATTGGGGGTATCACGAATTCGTTAGCAATAAAAATGCTGTTCCGCCCATATAGTGCCAAATATATTTTTGGTAGGAAGGTCCCATTTACACCAGGATTAATTCCAAAACGCAGACAGGAGCTAGCAAAACAACTTGGGAAAATGGTTGTAGAGCATTTATTAACACCTGAGGGATTGAAGCGAAAATTACAGCATGCTACATTTCAAAATCAATTAAAAGGGTGGGCCAAAGAGGAAGCTAGAGGACTTCTTGAAAAAGATATCACAATTCAGCAACAATTAGAAAAAATGGGTGTACCGATAAATGAGTCAATCATCCGCGGGAAAATGGAGGATTGGACAGAAGCAGTCTACGAAAAATATATGGAAAGCCGTCGTCAACTACCTTTAAAAGAATTACTAGATGAACAATTAATTCATAAGGTGGAACAAAAAATAGATCCTTTATCTTCATACGCACAACAAAAATTAGGTGGATATTTAGAAAGTGAAGCATGTAGACGAAAACTTGAGGATATAATGGAATCGTTTTTGGAAGGGAGAGGCTTTTTTGGCAATATGATTGCTTCATTTATGGATAAAGATAGTATGATCGATAAAATCCAGCCAATGATTGTCCAATATGCTTATTCAAGTGAAGTACGCCAATGGATGAACCAAATTATATCCAATGAATGGCAAGATTGGTTAAACCAACCGTTGGAACATGTTGAACGTAAATTAGGTGGACGAGGAGCGATACTTAAAAATTTAGCTGGTGTTACGGAACAACTGCCAATTGGAAAATGGTTAAATAGTACGATGAGAGAAGTGACGGCACCAGTTACTAATTATATTGTTAATGTTGCTATTCCACCCGTTATTACAACGATAAGCGCATCGCTAGCTGATCGAATGGACACATTACTTCAAAGATTACAGCTAGAAGAAATTGTTGAAAAGGAAGTAGAAACATTCCCGATTGAACGAATCGAACAGCTTGTGCTAAGTATTTCAGCAAAAGAATTTAAACTGATTACATACCTAGGGGCATTACTAGGAGGAATGATTGGTGTTGTCCAAGGTCTTATTGTTCTTGTTATTCAATAGCATGAGCCTGTTCCGCTTCCTT
>NZ_JBJGXI010000085.1:0-7654 GCF_045635475.1 Radiobacillus sp. PE A8.2
TTAATTATTAATTGGTTAGGAGGCATTCATAATGCTAAAAAAGATTCTGTTTTTTTTATCAACGGGGATCTTGGCTATGTTTCTATTAACAGCTTGTAGTGAATCATCAACAGAGAACCAAACGGATGATAAGGTTCAGGTGGTAACCACCTATTCGATTGTTTATGATATTGTAAAAAACGTTGGCGGAGATTTAGTCGAGGTGCATAGTTTGGCACCGATTGGTTCTAACCCACATGAATATGATCCACTTCCTGAGGATGTTCAAAAAACAACCGATGCTGACGCTGTCTTTTACAATGGACTAAATCTAGAAGCCGGAAATTCTTGGTTTGATCGTTTGATGGAAACAGCAGGGAAAGATGGAGACGACGCGCCAGTATTTCGTATGAGTGAAAATGTTGATGCGATGTATTTGACGACAGAAGGTAATGAAGGTGAAGAAGATCCCCATGCATGGTTGAATGTCCTGAATGGTATTAAATATGCGAAAAATGCTCGGGATGGTTTAATTAAAGTTGATCCAGATCAAGCTGAAATATATGAGCAAAACGCAGCTGACTATATCGCCGAGTTAGAACAATTACACCAAGAAGCAATCGAAAAATTTAATGAGATACCAGAAGAAGAAAGAATTCTCGTAACTAGTGAAGGTGCCTTCAAATATTTCAGTGATGCTTATGGTTTCAGAGCAGAATATATTTGGGAAATAAATCAAGAAAATCAAGGTACACCAGACCAAATTACAAGAATCGTAGATATTATCAATGACGAAGGAATTAAAGGATTATTTTTAGAAACAAGTATTGACCCACGTAGCATGGAAGCTGTTTCCAATGAAACAGATGTCGAGATTATGGGAAAAGTGTTTACGGATTCCTTAGGTGAACCAGGAGAAGATGGAGATACGTATATCAAAATGATGGAATGGAATATAAATACGATAAAAGAGGGATTATCAGAGTAATAGAAAATGTTTTTCAGCCTTAGCCCTACACTTGACAGAGCTAAGGCTGTTTCTCTATGAAAAGCTAGGAGATCATACGTAACCCAACCAAGCATAGTGTTAATAGCAACATCATCAGTAAACATATCGTATCTTGATGCCGCCAAATTAGTTGGCTAACGAAGAAGTGGAGGCTGCTGCAGTTATTGACGGGGAAGTCACCGGAGAATCAGCAGTACAATAGAAGAATGAATAAAAACAGTTAATTGGTTATTACTACCGATTAACTGTTTTTTCATCTATAGAATAATGATCGGTATAGCACATCTTGAGCATCCTTACCGTAGACCATACATAGGTGAACGCCGAAGGATAGATTACGATTCATGCCATTTTCCTCAAACAACTCTTCTAAGAACTTCTAAATGAATAAATACTTGTTTCATCAACAAGTTTTCATACAGGTGTCCATACCTGAAAGTTAATCCTGCACTCATTAATGTATAGACAACTATACATATTGGTGGTATGTTTAAAATACATATCCTAAACTGGTGGTGAAAACATGTATAACAACAATTTAATACTTACAAATATTCAGGTGTACACGGATAATGGTGTAATACCTGATGGTTATATAAAGATAGAAGATGGAAAAATAACTGATGTAAATGATATTAATCACCTTACTAAGAGTAAAGACATGGACATAGTTGCATTGCCTAACAAATCTAAAGCAATTCCAGGTATGATCGATATTCATATTCATGGTGTAAATGGATCAGATGTGATGGATGGAACAACAGAAAGTCTTTTGAACATGGTTTCATCTCTACCTCAAGAAGGTACGACTAGTTTCTTAGCTACGACGATCACTCAGGATAAAGAATTGATTGAAAAGGCATTGATAAATGCTAGTGACTTTATGTTAAATCATCAGCTATCTGGGCAATCAGAGATTATTGGAGTTCACTTAGAGGGACCATTCTTAAATAAAACAAAGGCTGGTGCTCAACCACTAAACCACATTATAGAACCTAATTTAGATTTATTTAAAAGATGGCAAGCTCTGGCTAACGATAATATTAAACTAGTCACTTTAGCTCCTGAAGAGCCTATGGCCACTGAGTTAATTCATTACTTAAAAGAGAACGGCATTATAGCTTCGGTAGGTCATTCCGATGCTACACTTGAGGAAGTTGATCACGCTATTAAAGCTGGCCTTTCTCATGTTACTCATTTGTTTAATCAAATGAGCGGATTGCATCACCGGGAACCAGGTGTGGTAGGTGCTGCATTATTAAGAGATCATTTAATGGTAGAAATCATTACCGATGGTGTCCATGTAAGGCCAGAGGCAGTCCAATTAGCATACAAACAAAAAACTGCGGATAAAATGATTCTAATCACAGATGCAATGCGAGCTAAATGCTTGAAAAATGGAACGTATGATTTAGGAGGACAGCAAGTAACTGTTGAAGGTGGTAAGGCTCTTTTGGAGAATGGTACATTAGCGGGAAGTGTTTTACCGATGGGGCAAGCTTTAAAAAATGTACTAACCTTTACGAATTGCACATTAGAGGAAGCGATAAGTATGACGTCAGTTAATCCTGCAAAAGAACTCGACATTTATGATCGAAAAGGTAGTCTTACAATCGGGAAAGATGCTGATATTGTTATATTAGATGATGATCAAGAGATTTTAATGACTTTTTGTAGAGGAAAGCTTGCCTACCTGAAAAGAGCATTTTAAGATTAAAGATATAATTGAGGCATACAAGGATTCTACCTTAGTTATATAATTTCGCATATAATACTATGAACATAGCCTCATAGCCTGCACAAGATAGGTTTGAGTTCAGTTTTAATCCAAAATTAAAAAGGCGCTTTCTAGAAAATCTAATTTATGGTGTTCTAAAAAATTCAGGTCTAGGTATGTTTTTCTAGACGGATAAATTGTTAGTAAATAGGAGGAGAGACCAAAAAACAAGTCTCTCCTCTTTGTTAACGAGTATTATGAAATTGACTAATTAAATAAGTTTATTTTTTTTCTTATGGAAATCATCACAAAAATCGCACCGATACTAATGAGGAACAATCCAATAACTATCCAATTGTACATAGAGCTAGCCGTATCTGGAAGTTCATTCTGATTAGTATTACCTTGATCCTCATCGTCTTGAGAACCGTTGCTTTCGTCAGAAGTAATTTCTGTAAAAACGCCATAAGTTGAGAAATGTGGAACTTCTAACGTGATTGTTCCATTTCCGACTTGTCCTCCACGATGTTCCCATTTATCGTTTACTTCATTATGATAGTAGATACTTACTTCATTTGAAGAATAGTTGGTTTCATCATAGTCTAATACTAATGTAAATTTGCCGTTAAAGTCTTCACCATTAGGATATATAAAATCAAACTCATACACATCTCCTGCTTTCTCTAAACCTTTCACAGTCTCATTTACTGCTCTAACGGTTAGAGTTGTACCTATTGGTAGATCAGCAGGTAACATTACTCTTGTATTACTTCCTTCAATCGAAATTTCTGATCCTGCTACGACTTCGGTTGTTTCGCCTACTTTAATTTGTTTCGAAGTTGGTTCGTCAGTATCCGGATCTGGTAGTTGATTTGACTCAGGAATTACAGATTCTTCAAATGTAATTAATGCTTCATTTAGGGCTGCAGAAGCATCATTTACTTCTTCTTGAGTTGCATTCTCATTATCTAGCACATCTTGTGCTACTGCTATTGCTGCATTTAGTGCATCAACTGCAGTTTGTGGATATTGCCCAGGTGCTGTTCCAACTTCTATATCTTTCGTTAAGTTGCCAGCAGTTTGAATAGTAGACGCTAATTCTACTTTATCTGCCTCAGAACCAGTTTCATCGTCAGAGCGATCAATCGGATCCTTTAATCCAGTGTAAAGTGTACTTAAAAGATCATTTCCGTGGTCTTGAGTAATTTCCCAAATCATCGCCCCACCAAGACCTTCTTCTCTAATATAATCAGCTTTTATAGCAATGGATTCCTTATCGTCATAGGTAATGAAGATAGATTCCTCTTCATTAAATAGATAAGGCGTTTTTGTTCCCTCATCCCAGTAACGAGTATAACCATTATTTAAATAATCATCTTCAATGAATCGGTTGTAAGTCATTGAACCACTTGCGCCAAATGGTTGACGTAATCCATTGTTTTCGCTAGAAGTTACGTTATATCGATAACCATAAAAAGGAGTTCCCATTATTAGTTTTTCTGCAGGTACACCTGCATCTAAATAAGCTTGTATCGCTTTATCTACACTCCAAGTTTTTCCGTTATCGTCATACAGTGGAGCATTAAAATCTGCTACTGCTTCCCAGCTACCATGGATGTCATAAGTCATTACTTGAACATAATCGAGGTATTGGTGGGTTTCACCCAGTGTTGCGTTGTTAATAAATCCTGTATTAGCTGCTCCTGCAATAGTTAGTAAGTAATGCTTACCGTCTTTTTCTCCTTGCTCATCCAATTTTTCTCGAAGTGTTTCTAATAGTTTTGGATAATTTTCTTTATCATCTGCATTTGGAGTTGTTCCAGGACCACCACCAGTTACAGGATATTCCCAATCCAAATCTACACCATCAAATCCATTCTCAATCATGTATTCAACTGCATTATTTGCAAACATAGTTCTTGTTTCTTCAGTAGCTGAAGCTTCAGAGAAGTTTGCTGAACCACCCCAACCACCGATTGCAATTAACGTTTTAAAATGTGGATGTTCTTCCTTAACTGCTTGAAGTTTTTCATAATTTTTTTGGTCTTGAGTAGGGTTGTCCGTAAAAATTTCAAAATCATTACTTATTTTACCAAAAGCGTAATTTAGATGTGTTAATCTGCTTGCATCTAAATCTGTTAAAATATCAAAAGATTGAGACCATCCTGCTAAATAACCAACAATATGGTTTGCAGGTGGTGTGTCTGCGGGATCCCAGCTTGGTAATTCAGTTGCTGGCCCTTCGTTATCAATTAGAAACACCCTTGTTACTGTTTTTGATTGTCCATTTGAATCAGTTGCAACTGCTTTAATGATGGCCTTCCCATCTTCTGGTGCAGATGTTGTTAACCAAGAAGTAGTATAGGAATCGCCGTCTTTTGTAGTTCCAGGGAATTTCCAATAAGCAGAATCTGGTGCTTCCACTGTTTTTACAAAGAAATCAACTTTTTCAACATTAACATCAGCATTTACCGATAAATTGATAGTACCAGAAAATCCACCTTCACCTGGTGTTGCTCCGTTAGGTTCTGGTGCTTGAATTTCACTAATCACAGGAAGTGGAGCTTCGGAGTTATCATCTGTTGGGATAACAACTTCGATGGTTCCTTGGTGAAGCGACTGGTTGTCATAGATATCTTTTGTTTTCACACTAAGGCTATACGTATCACCTGAAGTTAGTCCAGTAACTTCATATGATGTATCCTTTGTTACACCAACCTCGGTTCCATTTTGATATACAACATACTCAAAAAACTTGTCAGAAGTAGATGCTGTCCAAGACAGTGTAGCACTACTGCTAGTTCTGTCAGATACGTTTAAATCCGTTGGAGCAGCAGGACCTTTAGGTTCCGTATAATTATCAACAAATATTTCTCTTTCTACAACTTCTTTATCTCCTGATTGATAAGTAATATCCATTTTCAGACTGTACTTACCATCTGGAACCCAAGGCTCCCCTGTTGGCCAGCTCCAGTCAAATGGAGCTGATGATTTTGGTGCGTATGGATAATAGTTCGTATCGGGCTCATTAAATGCTTTTGCTGAAAACATGATGCTTTCCACGGGTTTACCTTCAACTGGTACAGCCGTAATTGTTGGGCTTCCCTCTACTGAATTACCGTCTTCTTCAATTGTAGTCACTTTAATTGAAGCGCTTTCATCTTCGGCGGCTGCTACTTTAGATGTGTAAGGTAGAAAAACACTCCCTAATAAGAATGAGATAATTGTTAATATTGAGAATACTCTTTTCAAATAAATCTTCTCCTTTACTTATATTAATTTATTGATAGTAAATAATTACTTTGATAGAAAGAGATAAGTTGATGTCGAGGTCTTTGATGTAGTAATTTCAAGCGCTTCAGTAGGGTTGGATGTTCACATAAAACGGACGTTACATAAGACTGGGAGAAAAATAGCAATTATGTACAATTCTTATAATCTAATTGTCGATTCATTAATTCACCTCCAATTTTAATATATTTGAAATTAAATTTTAAAATACCTATAATTTATGCGAAATAATAATTTGGTATTTTAATAGTCTTGATTGTAACAGTGTTAACTAAAAATTTCAATAATTTAAACGGAAAATAAAATAATATTTTAAAGTGTTGTTGATTCATGAACGAATTCCTAACATGATATAGTATAGCTATTAAGTTATAAATAAAAGAAATACACATTAGTTAGAATACGAATGTGTAGGTTAGAAAAAAATAATTTAATGAGGTGTACATTCTTGAGACTTGTTCCGGAATTAGCTAAAAAAATTATTAATGAAGTTCGTACCGTGCTAACAGAGCACATCATCGTAGTAGATAGTGAAGGAATCATTATTGCATCCACAGATCAAAGTCGTGTCGGTACTACGCACGAAGGGGCAAAAAAAGTTTTCCAATCGAAGGAAAAGCTTTATATTACCCATCATATGTCAGTAAAACTACAGGGCGTAAAGCCAGGTATAAATTTACCTATTATCTTTGATAGTGAAGTAATTGGTGTTATTGGAATTACTGGAAACCCGACCGAAATAGAACCATTTGCAGAAATTATTCGTAGAATGACCGAATTAATTATAAAAGAAGCGAATTATATTGAAAAAAAAGAATGGGAAACAAGAGGGTTAGAGTCATTTGTTTACGAATGGGTTTATAGTAATGAAGTAGATGACATTTTTATAAATAGAGGAGCAATCTTAGGCATTACTGTAGATCTACCCTATCAATGTGTACTTTTTCAAATTAATAATCATTTACAAAAGGAAGAAATACAGCAAAATGAGAACTATATGAAGATTTGGTTTGATACACATTTCCCGAAAGGTAGAGATGATATATTGATCCGATGGGGGCAGGCACAACTTCTTCTAGTTAAAAGCAGAAAGAATAATATAACCGATTCATCGTTGGGGTATGAATTACAAAGATGGCAGAAAGAAATGAAGAAAAAATATCAAGTTGAAATAGCAATAGGGATAGGAAAAACTAATCAAGCAAAGACAATTTCTCAATCCTATAAGCAAGCTGAAAAGGCGCTGAAAGTGTCAGAGAAGAACCTTCAAGTCGTATTTTATGAATCATTATTATTAGCTATAATTCTTGAAGAAGTTTCTGATACAACCAAGGATGAATATCATCATAGAGTTCTCTCATCTATCAAAGCAGATAACGAACTACTGAGAACATTGAAGACCTACTTGGAGCATAATCAATCGCTCAAGTTAACAGCTGAAGCTCTTCATTGCCACATTAATACACTGCATTATCGACTTACTCAAATTAATAACTTAACAGGTATTGATCCGAAGAGTTCAGAAGGGATTGCATTGTTTTATGTAGCTCTCTTTTTTAATTCGGGAAATACAGCTTAAATAGAAGACATGTGATAAATCAAATCGCATGTCTTTTTGATTTTTATGGATAATAATACAAATATATAATTATATATAA
>NZ_JBJGXI010000086.1:0-6357 GCF_045635475.1 Radiobacillus sp. PE A8.2
ATCTAAAACAACCCTTCAAGATGATTCGCTTGAAGGGTTGTTTTTCTATATATAAATAATAATCATGCTTAAAATCAAACGCTAAAAGGGCAAATATTTTTATAATACCAACCAACGCATATTATTAAGTTTTCAAGTCTTCATATGGCTATACTTTTTATCACTTCAAATAGATTCGCACAATCCCCTCAGAGTGTCACAACATACTTAATTATATACGAATTAGATTAGTTTACTAAAAGTAAATTCAGGGAATAAACAATGATATCTAATTTCGTATTTTCTATATAAATTATTTAAAACATGTATTTTAAAGCTATTCGCATGCAATATCTCGGTTAAAATCGTCCTCATATTGTCGATGCATTTAGCTATGTAAGATAGGTATGAAACTGTATTAGTATTAACAAGAATAAATTTATTCAATATTTTGTCCTATTTTAATATCAATTAAAATAGGGTAATAAAATAGAATAAAATTAACTGGAGGAATTAAATGGATCTGATTTTGGATAAACTAATTAACGATGAATTTTTATTAATAGCGAGTAGGTTGATTGTTGCATTATTGCTTGCGGGCATAATCGGGATTGAAAGAGAATTTAATAATCACTCAGCTGGATTTCGAACGCATATCTTAGTTGGAGTTAGTTCTTGTTTGATGATGCTGTTATCTCTATATGGTTTTGAAGAGTACATAAGTGCGCATGAGAACAGCCAGTTCGATCCGGCCAGAATACCTTCCTATGTAATAAGTGGAATTGGGTTTCTAGGGGCGGGAACAATTATAGTAAATGGAATGACAGTACGCGGGCTAACCACTGCGGCATCGATATGGGCAGTAGCTGGTTTAGGATTAGTTGTTGGAGCAGGAATGTATGCGGAGGCTATCTTTACGACATTTATTATCCTTATAAGTTTAGCACTATTAAACAATTTCGAAACTATCTTTCATAAGCGTAGAAATAAAATGTTCATTCAGATGATTATATCATCAAAATTTGATATAGATTCGCTTACTGATGTGTTCCAAGATTTAGATGTTTCTATTCATAGAATTAGGGTGGATAAAGATATCAATGCAGATAGAGTGGTGTTATTGGAATTAAAGAAAGATAAAACTATGAAGTTCATAAAATTGTATGATCAACTTTCCAAATTAGCAGAAGTCAGGCAAGTAAAGGAATGGCAATAACGACTACATAGGCAATATCAATTATTGCACGCTTGAGTGTAGTGTGAACAAAAATATTGGCACAAATAAGGAACTCGAGTATAATGTATTTATAGTCAAAGATAGTCAAAGTCAGATGCGAGGAGGGAAACATGAGTAATATATCTGATGTAATTGAAGCTTATTTAAAAAAGACGCTCGAAAAAAATAGTGAAAACATAATCGAAATTAAACGGAGCGTAATAGCTGATCAATTTGAATGTGTTCCTTCTCAAATTAACTATGTGATTAATACTCGGTTTACTGTGGAAAGAGGATATATAGTAGAAAGTAAACGCGGAGGCGGAGGATACATTCGTATCATTCGGATTACGCATGAGGATAAGGCGAAGTTGATTGATGAAATTATCGCAATGATTCAGCCTTCTGTTTCACAACAGGCAGCGGCGGATATCCTAGAACGGATGCTTGAGGAAGAGCTAATCTCCGAAAGAGAGTTAAAAATAATGGTAAGTGCGATTCATAGAAATACACTTGCTTTACAACTGCCTATCCGTGACGAAATGAGAACGAGAATTTTGACAGCGATGCTTTCTGCACTTAAATATTAAGGATAACGAAGGGAGAGTATGGTATGCAATGTCAAGAATGCCATGAACGCCCAGCTACACTTCATTTTACTAAGGTAGTTAACGGAAACAAAACAGAAATGCATGTTTGTCAACATTGCGCCAAAGAGATTGGCTATGTGTCCTATGACGATGAGCCTTATTCACTACATGACCTACTCTCAGGCTTATTTAATTTTGAATCCACTTCTGTTGGAGACAAAAAGAAGCATACGCTTAGTAAGAGTGAGGAATTAAAGTGTCCTAAATGCGGGATGACTTATCAAGAATTTACTGGTGTTGGTAAGTTTGGTTGTTCTCATTGTTATCAAACATTTGCTGATCGGTTAAATCCGCTTTTCCGCAGAGTTCATAGTGGTAATATTAACCACGAAGGTAAAATTCCTAGACGTATTGGTGGAAATTTAAAACAAAAGAAACAATTAAACGAACTGAAGCAACAACTACAATACCTTATTGAAAAAGAGGAATTTGAAGAGGCGGCAAACGTTCGGGACCAAATCAAAGCATTAGATAAGACCCTCGACCATAAACAGGCTGAGGAGGATGAAGGATAATGTCATTGCAGCAATTTATGAATGAAGCAATTAGCCCATGGCTAAAAGAAGAAGGCCCAGATAGTGATATTGTGATGAGCAGTAGAATTCGCTTGGCAAGGAACTTTGCACAAGTTCCTTTTCCAATCATTGCAGATGCAGCTGATCTGGACAGAATCTTAGAATATTTCAACCAGGAGTATCACCATCAATCCTTCTTAGATTACAATGATTTCGAGTTCGTTTCTATGAATGAATTAAAGCCGATCGAGAAACGTGTACTTGTAGAAAAGCATTTGATTAGTCCTCATTTAGCAGAAAAGTCGATACATGGAGGAGTTTTAATATCAAAGAGCGAACAAGTATCAGTAATGATTAATGAGGAGGATCATATACGAGTTCAGTTATATTTTCCAGGCTTCCAGCTGAATAAGGCATTAGAGCAAGCTTTTGCTTTTGATGACTGGCTTGAGGAGAAAATTAATTACGCATTTGATGAACAAAGGGGCTATCTAACGAGTTGTCCAACGAATGTTGGTACGGGGTTACGAGCATCCGTCATGATGCATCTGCCTGCACTAACTTTAACACAAAAAGTGAATCGCATGATTCCGGCTATTAATCAGCTGGGGCTAGTGGTAAGAGGTATTTATGGTGAAGGTAGTGAGGCGGTAGGTAATATTTTTCAAATTTCTAATCAAATAACTTTAGGTAGGTCAGAAAAAGATATTGTAGAGGATTTGGAAAGTGTTGTTAAAAAATTGATTGAACAAGAGCGTAAGGCTAGACAGCTTTTGATGGAGAACTCTGAACTTCGGTTGGAAGACCGCATTTTTAGATCTTATGGCGTATTGAAGCATAGTCGTATCATTGAATCCAAGGAAGCCGCTACATGCTTATCAGATGTAAGATTAGGAATAGATGAGGGTTTTATTAATCATATTTCAAAAACAATACTGAATGAATTAATGGTGCTAACACAGCCTGGTTTTCTTCAACAATATGCGAAAAGAAACCTTACGCCAGATGAAAGAGATATATTAAGAGCTTCCATTATTCGTGAAAGACTGCAATTAGAAGAGTAAAGAATAGGAGGAATGCATCATGATGTTTGGACGTTTTACAGAGAGGGCACAGAAAGTTTTAGCTCTATCTCAAGAAGAAGCAGTAAGATTAGGGCATAACAATATAGGGACAGAACATATTTTACTTGGATTAGTAAGTGAAGGTGAAGGTATAGCTGCAAAAGCATTGCATGCACTTGGACTTGAAACAGAGAAAATTCAACAAGAGGTAGAACAATTAATCGGTCGTGGACAAAAAGTATCACAGACCATTCATTATACACCTAGAGCTAAAAAAGTAATCGAGTTATCAATGGATGAAGCTAGAAAACTAGGTCATTCCTATGTTGGTACTGAACATATCCTGTTAGGATTGATCCGTGAAGGAGAGGGAGTTGCCGCACGGGTATTGAATAATTTAGGGGTAAGTTTAAACAAAGCACGTCAACAAGTGTTACAGCTGCTAGGTAGCAATGAATCTGCTGCCGGGCATAACGGACGCGGTGGACAGTCCGCGTCGGCTAACACACCAACGCTTGACTCTCTTGCACGTGATTTAACTGCAATTGCTAAAGAAGGTAATATTGATCCGGTTATCGGACGAGAAAAAGAAATAGAGCGTGTTGTTCAAGTACTTAGTAGAAGAACGAAGAACAACCCGGTACTTATCGGTGAGCCTGGTGTTGGTAAGACGGCAGTTGCGGAAGGTTTAGCGCAACAAATTATCAATAATGAAATTCCAGAGATACTGAGAGATAAACGTGTTATGACACTGGATATGGGTACAGTTGTAGCAGGTACAAAATATCGTGGTGAATTTGAAGACCGTCTAAAGAAAGTCATGGAGGAGATCCGTCAAGCGGGAAATATCATCTTGTTTATTGATGAACTCCATACTTTAATAGGAGCAGGTGGTGCAGAAGGTGCCATCGATGCGTCAAATATTTTGAAGCCGTCACTTGCTCGAGGTGAATTGCAGTGTATTGGTGCAACTACATTGGATGAGTATCGTAAATATATTGAAAAAGACGCAGCATTAGAGCGTCGTTTCCAACCAATCCAAGTGAATGAGCCAACTGTTGATCAATCGATTCAGATTTTAAAGGGGTTACGTGATCGCTACGAAGCACACCACCGTGTAACAATTACGGATGATGCTATTGATGCTGCAGCAAAACTTTCTGATCGTTATATTACAGATCGTTTCCTGCCTGATAAAGCGATTGATCTAATTGATGAGGCAGCTTCAAAAGTACGTCTTCGTTCTTATACTGCACCACCAAATTTGAAAGAGCTAGAACAAAAGCTTGAAGGTGTAAGAAAAGAAAAAGATGCTGCGGTTCAAAGTCAAGAGTTTGAAAAGGCTGCATCGTTAAGAGATAGCGAACAACGACTTCGCGATGAATTAGATGAAACGAAACAAGAATGGAAAGAGAAGCAAGGACAGGAAAGCTCTGAGGTAGTCGTAGAGGACATTGCTAGCGTCGTTTCTACATGGACGGGTGTTCCGGTATCAAAGCTTACAAAAGACGAGAGCGAACGTTTATTAAACCTTGAAGAGGTACTACACAGCAGAGTAATCGGTCAAGAAGAATCAGTGAAGGCTGTATCAAAGGCGATTCGTCGTGCGCGAGCAGGTCTGAAGGATCCGAAACGTCCAATTGGTTCATTTATTTTCCTTGGGCCAACCGGTGTTGGTAAAACTGAATTAGCACGTGCATTAGCAGAAGCGATGTTTGGTGACGAAGAAGCGATGATCCGAATTGATATGTCAGAGTACATGGAAAGGCATGCCACTTCTCGTTTAGTTGGGTCACCTCCAGGCTATGTTGGCTATGAAGAAGGTGGACAATTAACAGAGAAGGTAAGAAGAAAGCCATATTCTGTTGTCTTACTAGATGAAGTAGAAAAAGCACATCCAGAAGTGTTCAATATTCTATTGCAAGTACTAGAAGATGGGCGTTTAACTGATTCTAAAGGTAGGTTGATTGATTTCCGAAATACAGTGCTTATCATGACCTCCAATGTTGGTGCAAGTGAACTGAGACGTAATAAATTCGTTGGATTTAATCTCGGTGATGAGGAAGAAAGCTATAAAGATATGAGATCAAAAGTAATGGATGAGTTGAAAAAAGCATTTCGTCCAGAATTCATAAATAGAATTGATGAAATCATCGTTTTCCATTCATTAGAGAAGAAACATATGAAACATATCGTTACCCTTATGATAGAGCAACTAAAGAAACGTCTAGTTGAACAGGAAATTGATTTCTCTATATCTGAGGAGGCTCTGGATAAGATTGCGAATGAAGGCTTTGATCCAGAATATGGGGCAAGACCTTTACGTAGGTCTATTCAAAAGAATGTTGAAGATCTCTTATCAGAGGAATTGCTCAAAGAAACAATCTATAAAGGACAAAAGGTAGAAATAGATGTTGACAAAGATAATAAGTTTACTGTTTCTGCAAACTAATTAGCTAAGTGATCATGCAATGAGACCGGAAGGCATTTGCCTTCCGGTTTTTTAACTGCAAAGCAGGAAATTATAAAATATACTAAACGTGGATAACATTAAGCATTAGCCACGGCCAGCTCCGAGCGCCAACGACTAGCGAGACTTCCCTCACCTCCGTACGTCGCTAACCGGCGCTCTGCGCTTTTGTTCCTATCAGGGAATCACAAATTACTTTTGGTGGATAATGAATTGCTCCGGAGTACGCCCAGAAAGTGCTCTCTTGGCTGTTAGATTATCAAAAGAACTTCAGGAGGAAAAGGGGATTGTGGACCGGTCTTGCAGCAACATCACCTAAACCATCCTCAGACAACAGTTTCAAAAAAATGTATAATGAAAGTATTATATTGAATCCATGGATTGAATGTTAAGAAAATATTAAACAAATTGATAGAAGACTGTAACTTGTCCGTTATGTAAATCGTATACAATATAGGTACAG
>NZ_JBJGXI010000087.1:0-5846 GCF_045635475.1 Radiobacillus sp. PE A8.2
TTTGCGTACCAACAAACTTATAAAACACAGCCCAAACTATAGAATAAAAAAGCTGTTAAACAGTAACTGCTTCCTTTTGTTTGCCTTGTTTTATTCTTACAGCCTCTTCATATGGATTTAAACCATCAATTACCACAATGTTCTCGTTAGCTAACTGGTGTTTCAGGGCACCATTTGCAGCGTCGAGCCAAACGATCTTAGGCTGGTTATTCAAAACTTCGGATACTTGAATAGACGATGGATCTACGATGTATAAAATATCTATATCATCAGACACTGCTGCAACTGTAGGATATGCAGTCTGCCCTAGTTGTGACTCTTCACTTGATGAAATAGGTACAATCTTATATCCGGATTGCTGTAATTTCTGAACTGCTTTATACGCTTGATTATTTTCATCAGTACCTAGTCCGGCAACTGCTATTGTTTTTTGTCTAAGTTGACCATTCGCGCGATCGAAAGGTGATTGAAGTGCCCAAGTGATCGCTGCTTCGTCTGTAGTTTGAATCGTGCCTGCAGTGCCAGTTGCGATAGCAATAGCTTGGTCTAGGTCGCTAATAATATCATCTATTGACTCAAGACCAACAGACAATCGTATTAAATCCTCTGTTACACCGCTGCTTTTTAAGCTCACTTCATCTAATTGCTGATGTGTTGTTGATGCAGGGTGAATAATAAGTGATTTAGCATCGCCGACATTCGCTACGTGTGACCATAAGCTGATGTTGTCAATTACTTTTCTTCCAGCTTCTCGGCCACCTTTAATACCGAAATTAACGATAGATCCATAGCCGCCACCTAAGTATTTGTTCGCTAACTGGTGGGAAGGATGTTCTTCTAAACCTGGATAAGATACCCACTCAACACTTGGGTGATTTTGCAAGTAGTTTGCTATAGCTTTTGCATTTTGATTATGTCGATCAAGTCGCAAATTCAATGTTTCTAAACCTTGTAAGAACAAGAAAGCATTTTGTGGACTTAACGATGGTCCAATATCTCTTAATAATTGAACACGTAATTTAATTGCAAATGCTGGTGGTCCAATGTCAATACCAAAACGGATGCCATTATAGCTATCATCTGGTTCGATAAATCCTGGGAATTTTGGATTGTTCCAATTGAATCTTCCACCATCAACCACAACACCGCCGATAGATGTGCCGTGTCCGCCTATCCATTTTGTTGCGGAGTGTACAACAATATCAGCACCCCAGCTTATTGGTTTGCAAGCATATGGACTAGCAAAAGTATTATCGATAATTAACGGAATATCATGTGCGTGTGCAATCTCACTAACAGCCTCAATATCAAATACGTTCAAACTAGGGTTGGTAATTATTTCTCCATAAATAGCTTTGGTCTTCGACGTGATCGCAGCTCGGAAATTTTCTGGGTCAGAACCGTCTACAAATTTAACGTTTATACCGTATTTTGGCAAAGTCTTGGCGAACAGATTATAGGTACCACCATACAGATTACTATCGGCAACGATTTCATCTCCAGCGCCAGCAAGATTGAATATTGCTAATGTGATTGCAGAAGAGCCAGATGCGGTTGCAACTGCTGCCACACCGTCTTCAAGTAACGCTATCCGTTGTTCAAAAGCATCAACCGTTGGATTCATAATCCGTGTATAAATATTACCTGGTTCAGCTAGTGCGAATAGATTTTGGGCGTGCTCGGTATCGCGAAATACATAGGAAGTTGTTTGGTAAATCGGTACAGCACGTGAACCAGTTGTTGGATCTGGTGTTTGCCCTCCGTGTAATAATTGTGTTTCTGTTCCTTGGAATTGAAATGAATTTGTCATAAGTACATCCTCCTTAAATTTTAAAAACTGATGACACATGTGGTGCGACTAACAAGCAAATTTTCTGAAATCCTGGGTCGTGATGTAGATGTGTGAGAAGAGAGAGGGGACAAAAAAGCCCCCTTCCGAAGAAGAGGACTTGAAATTACCGGTTCCTCCTCTTATCTTTCAGATTGTTACATCTGTAGGATTTGGCACCATTTCAAGTACTCTTGACGGTTGCCGGGCTTCACAGGGCCTATTCCCTCAGCCTCTCTTGATAAGAGATATGCGATTAACTTAATTGGATTATAAATGACTAAAAACAGTGCGTCAACCATTTTTTTCAAATTTTCAAATAATAATGATTAACTTGATCCATATAAACGAATGCCTATACTCATTAGGGTTCCATTACATAGGTTAAAGTGTAGGGCGCAAAACAAGGAGGTTAATCGTATGGCAGAGGAATCTAAATATTCATCTAAACGATCAAAAAGGAATGTAAGAAATAATACAAATACGTCACCAGATTTTCTTCGACAAATGGATGATTTTTTTCAATTGAAACCAACGAACAATATCATGGCCTCAATCGATTCTTTTTTTCAAAACAATACACCGCAGAAAAGTATACCGGTAGATATGTATGAAACCGATAAGGAATGGATCGTTGAGGTTGATGTACCAGGTGTAAACAAAGAAAATATACATCTAGATGTTGTGGGTGATCGACTGAAAATACGTCTATCGAATGATCAAGATGTAAAAAAATACGATGAAAGCAATAGTTACTATCATAGAGAACGACGTTATTATCAATCGGAACGTGAGGTAACACTACCTTATGCTGTCGATAAAAAAACAGCCAAGGCTAAATACAGGAATGGGGTACTAGAGATTCGTGGCCCGAAAAAACCGCGAACGGATTATAATCTTGATATTGAATAAAGCTAATAGGGTAACCTATTAGCTTATTTTCTTTAAAAAGCCATCTGTTAGCTTTCGAGCGATTTCTTATAGGCAGATTTTGCCTCGAGCTTTTTAAACCATTTTGTACGAGACACGGTATAAATGGTTAAAGCTGTCCAAATACATACAAAGGCTACCAAGTGTCCCTGTGTAAATGCTTCATGATACATAAATACACCTAAAATGAGCATCAGCGTTGGTGCGAAGTATTGTAAAAATCCGACCATCGATAAAGGAATTCGCTTTGCGCCACTAGCAAATAATAGTAACGGAATGGCAGTGACCGGCCCAGCTAAAATTAACCAAGTTGTGTTCGTTGACCATATGGTTGGAAATGTACCAGTTTGAAATTGTGTACTAATCAAATAGATAAGTGCAATTGGTAAAACGATCACCGTTTCTATCGTGAGTCCGAATGTTGCACTGATGTCGACAGTCTTTTTTAATAGACCGTATACACCGAATGATAATGCTAGCATAATTGATACCCATGGAAAAACGCCAAAACTGAATGTTAAATATATGACACCTACAGCTGCTAATATAAAAGAAATAACCTGCCATCGGGTCAATGTTTCTTTTAAGATAAACATGCCTAACAAAATGCTTACGAGTGGATTGATATAATAGCCAAGGCTTGCTTGAACCACATGATCACTGTTAACAGCCCATATAAATAACAGCCAATTGATACTAATAACTATCGATGCTATGGTGATGCCAATAAGTTTCTTTTTATCTTTAGCAATGAGGATGCATTCACGAATGAAGTTATTCCACTTACCAGTTAATGCTAATAAAATTATCATGAAAATAAATGCCCAAACGATTCTGTGGGCAAGCACCTCTCCGGGAGATGTGAAATTTAACTGCTTCCAATAAATTGGTAGAAATCCCCAGAGGATATATGACCCAGCTGCATAAACGATTCCCAACTTAAATTCTTTATTTTCCATTACAGATGACCTCTTTTTTAATAACTCGAATAGAATAAGTTTAGGTTTGTATTACTAAAAAAGCAACAAATTAAACTGAATCTAAGAAAAGCGCAGAGCGCCGCTTAGAAACGTAGCGACTGGAGTGAATCGACTGAGATAAAGGAATCATGCCCCCGCAAAGGGGGTATGTCGACGTTGGACGACAAGTCCGACCTTAGTCGACTTTCGATAAAACCTGAATCAATGATGACTTATCGTAAGGCGGTTCGTGAAGTCGCCTAGTTTCTGGCACTCGGAGCTAGACACAAAAAAGCCCCTCACACGTACTTAACTAGGTGTGAGGGAGATTGTTTACTTCTTACCTTGAATTTCTCGTCGAACTTTACCTACGTCAGTGGTACTATACTTTTTTGTACCATGACCACCAGTAGTTCGTGCAATAAATGCTTTGGCTTCATTATAGGACATACCAGATTGGCTATTTAAACTTTTTACTGAGCTAATATTTGTTCCAGCTACTGTAATATCTTTGTCTGACATATAATCATCCTCCTTTTATGCTTATTATTTTCAACTGTAAGGTTTCTATGTTGACGAAAAAAATGTAGCTGTATTCAATCGATATTTGGTTGTATGTGCTATTATGGTAGGTAGCAATTCATGTTTTCACTTGGGAAGGGGAAATAGAAGGATGAGTTGGATTCCCTATATTTTTGGTTTTATTATTTTTATGAATATCTTGTTAGCTTTGGCGATCGTATTTTTGGAAAGACGTAATGCAACATCTACGTGGGCATGGCTGATGGTTTTATTATTTATCCCGTTAATGGGATTTATATTGTATTTAATTTTTGGAAGAAGATTAAGTAACAAAAAGATTTTTACATGGGATACGAAAAGTAGGCTCGGTGTGAAGCGAGCAGTACAATCTCAGTTGCGTGGATTAGAGGATGGGTCCTTTGAAATTAGTAATGAGGGAATGATCCCATATAAAGATTTAATCTACTTACACCTACGTAATGATGATGCGATTTTCTCGCAAAATAATGAAGTAGAAATCTTTACAGATGGTATTAAGAAATTCAATGCACTCATACAAGATATTGAAAATGCACATGACCACATCCATTTATTGTACTATATCATTCGCCACGATGAGCTTGGACAACGCCTGGCTGATGCGCTCATTAAGAAGTCCAAGGAAGGTGTACAAGTAAGAGTACTATATGATGACCTTGGATCGAGAAGCTTGAGTAGGAAGTATATTAAGCGGATTAGAGAAGCGGGAGGCGAGGTAGAATCGTTTTTTCCATCATTTATCCCAAAAGTAAATTTTAAAATAAACTATCGCAACCACCGCAAACTAGCCATTATTGATGGTAATATCGGATACATTGGCGGTTTTAACATTGGGGATGAATATTTAGGCTATAATAAGCGCTTTGGCTATTGGCGCGATACACACTTGCGAATGATTGGTAATGCTGTTCATCATATGCAAACAAGATTCATTTTAGATTGGAATCAAGCATCAAGGCATCACATTTCTTATGAATCTACATATTTTGTATCGGAACCTGCCGGAAATGTAGGAGTGCAAATTGTTTCTAGTGGACCGGATTCTGAATGGGAGCAAATAAAAAATGGATACATAAAGATGATTATGGAAGCAAAGGATTATATATATATTCAAACACCGTACTTTATTCCAGATGAAAGCTTAAAAGATGCCTTACAAATAGCCGTCCTTTCCGGTGTTGATGTACGAATTATGATACCTAACAAACCAGATCATCCATTTGTGTATTGGGCAACTTTTTATAATATTGGTGAGCTATTAACTGCTGGTGCAAAAGCTTATATATATCAAAATGGCTTCTTGCATGCAAAGACAATCGTTGTCGATGGCAAAATCGCTAGTGTCGGAACGGCGAATATAGACGTTCGAAGCTTTCGGCTGAATTTTGAAGTGAATGCCTTTATTTACGATCAAGAAATTGCAGAAAAGCTTGTACAAGCGTATAAACAGGACATTATGAATTCATCTGAGCTAACACTTAAGCTTTATAAAAAACGATCAAAGTGGATTCGTTTTAAGGAATCAATATCGAAGCTTCTTTCCCCGATATTATAGAATTTAATACAGA
>NZ_JBJGXI010000088.1:0-5572 GCF_045635475.1 Radiobacillus sp. PE A8.2
AGGGAAATGTTGATTCTGTTGATGAAGATGTTGATTTATCAATAGCTATGTATTTGTATACTGCAAAAAAATTAACCTTAGCACGAGCAGCTGAGCTTAGCGGTAAGAAAATATCAGATTTCATTCAGATTTTGATTGACCATAATATTCATTGGGCAGAGTATACAGATGAACATAAAAAGGAGGATGATGAAACAATTGAATATGTTATAAGAGAAGATGGTAACTAATATGAATGTATTCTGTATTAATTACCTATTATCAATTAGACAAACAAAATAACGCCCAGAGCTTTTACCGAGAGCGTTAATTAAGGCTATTGAAAGTTCTATACGGACCCTTAAGGAAGCCGCTTTTTACTATAATACAAGATCTTATCCTGTTCCTCATCCTGCTTTTCTTCTTCAGAAAACCGTTCACTTGAGGAATCACTCGTATCTGATTGAAACACCTTCAACTCTTTTCCTCTTCTTTGGATCAGTTCCCACTTTCGTTTAAACCATAGTGAAGGCAAAGGTAGCTTTCCGAAATCATCAGGCTTTGGAAACGGATCCTCAATTCCGCTCACTAATATGGTGATTTTAAATCTATTGCCGGGCTTTTTCATAAAATAAGAGCCGAGTTTTACTAATTCTGCTTTATGAAACATATCGTGAAGTCGAAGGTTGATGTGGCGAAACGCCTCCATGTTTACATCTTGTGAGTAGCCGATGTTGATAATCATTTCCTTGCCATCAGTATAATTTTCTGGCAAATAAGGCGCGGAGATTAGGTATTTTAATGGTTCATCAAAAGAATCCTCTTCCAATGTATGCAGGAAAATTGGGCCTTTATTTTCCTTGATAAACGTGCGAATATCCCTGGCGTCGATGTTAATCTCCCCTGGTACATAAATCATTTCCTCTAAAGCAGCTATCGCATTTTCTTCATAAGAATTGAAAATTTGATTTGCTTCAACTAAAGAACTACTTTGGTCAATCATTTCAAGCATGCCATCACCGTGGAAAAAAATAACGGAGTCACAAAGTTCTCTCATGCGATGATATTGGTGAATGGCAGTTTGCATGCGTCTCTTGCCTTCGAATCGAAACGGAAAACGAAAGATCCCAAGCATTAATGCCTTCTTATCCTTCAATACATTTAACTGATCAATTAATTCATTCGTTTCACTAGAGTTGCCACCAATAAAGCGATAAAAACAAAAATCATCTCGATGGATCGGTTTATTTTGTTCTAGGTCGTGTCGAAACTGTGAGTGTCTGAATTTATGAATCGTTACTGTGTTCTCCATTTTTCACCCTCATCACTTTACATTTGTCTCTATTATAAAGGACAAGCGACTAGAAATTTGTCAGTGACTGTCATGAATGTTTGACTTGTTTTGCAAGTTTTGTACGGAGTTTGTCGTAAACTGTATCATCTATTCATCCATCGTCTTACGAAAGCCGTAAAAAGCTCGAAAACCCAATTTTTCGTAATAATCTTTGGAGGCGGAAGTGGCTAGCATTTCCAATCTCGTATGTGGAAAACGCTGATGACATACTTGCAGTAGTGCGGTGCCAATTCCTTGACCGCGATAACTTTTTTCTAAAAGTACGTGTTCAAAAAGGTGACGAATTAGCAGCAAGAAGGTCGAGGCGGTGAAAGTCCCCGCGACCGCAGTGTAGGCTTTTCCGCTCGTGAGGTAAGGAAAAGTGATTTGCTTTTCCATAACCGGTAAGATGAACCAACTCTAGAGTTCGCCACTGATCATTTGGCACCTTTTTGAACAACCTCTAAAAGTAGTTCACATACATATAAGCTAATTTGTGTATCTGTTATCGCACGAAGGTAGCCAATTACTTTGTCATGATCAAGTGCAACTAATACAGGATTTGATTGCTGTAGTGCTTGTCGAACGTCAGCTTGCCGTTCAACTAATGAAAACCAGCCTTCTTCAGTATTTAAGTTGTGTATGTCGTCAAAATCTGTTTCTTGGTAGCTGCGGATTACTATATCTTTCATTTTCCATTTTCCTTTCTAATTAAAAACCCCTCTCCCACAATCTTTGAGAGAAGGGCTTATACATGCTATTCTGCCATTTCTTTACCGCGGAATGTAAAGTAGGAAGCAGTTAATACGACGATGATCACAACCAACGTAATCATGGCAGTCCCCCATAAATCACCGGAGATTTCACCGTTTACAAGCATATCACCTATATATCCAGACAAGTTATTTGGGAACCAAGTTAAAATATGCTTTAAGATCATATTCGTAATACTCATCGCAATAATCGTAGCAAGGGAAACAAAGGCAACTAAACCTGGTCCACGGAACAACGTATTGTAGAAGGTTGTAACGGTTACAACTAAAGTTAGCCATAAGCCATAAAAGCCAACTGCTTGTAGAAGTGCCACAAAAGAAAGGTCACCATATAATAAATTTACATAATACCAGCTAACAAACATACCAATAAATAAAGAGCCCCAAACCAATACGAGTGTAGCGGCCCATTTACTTGAAATATAAGTGAAATAGTGCACCGGCTTTACTAATACTAATTCGGCAACACCACTTTTACGTTCACCTGCAATTAGTCCCATCGAAGAAAGAACAATAACTAATACACCGAACATACTAAGCTCAGTAAAACTCATCATTAGTGCGTCCACAGCTGATAACTCAGGCATAGGAATTTCAGAACCCTCTGGCAAACCACCGACAGCATCTAATATGACTGGTAAGTAATAAGTCGTGATCGGATCCATAATGGCTATAAGAATAAAAACAAGGGGTACCCAAATCCATTTAAAATTTCTCCAGTATTCCAGCATTTCTTTGTTAAAAATAGTAAGCCATTGCATTATCCATTCACCACCTTCATAAATAAATCTTCAAGCGTTGTACGACTTATTTCAAATTTAGTTAACGGCCAATCTTCTTGAAGTGCCATTTGTAAGATGTATGTTCGTGCATCATCGATGTTAGTTACTTCAAGAACGACTTCTTGACGATTAATAACGGTGCTTGTTACCCATGAAAGTTGTTCTAGTAAATCTTTGTATGTATCAATAGAATCGCGAAATGCGACATGAATTCGAGCAGCTTGATGCTTGGAACGTAATTGTTCTAAAGTACCGGATTCAAGGATTTGTCCTTTGTGCATTAACAGTAAATCGTCACTCACTTCTTCTGCGTCACCAAGAATATGTGTAGAAAAAAGAATTGTCGTTTCTTGTTTTAACTCTTCCATAAGAGTTAGAACTTCCCTGCGCCCGATCGGGTCTAGTGCAGAAACAGGTTCATCTAACATAATTAACTTTGGCTTGTGAATCATTGCTTGGGCAATACCAAGACGCTGCTTCATACCGCCAGAATATTTACCTGTGCGTTGGTTTTTCGCTTCTGCAATACCTACCCGTTCAAGTAGTTCATCCGCACGGTCACTTGCTTCTAGTTTTGATAAATGAGCAAGCTGACCAACGTAAACGAGAAATTCTTTACCTGTCATCCAACTGTGAAAAACAGGATGCTGTGGTAAATAACCAATATGCTTTCTAACATCGCCATTTCCATTCATGCCTTCAAAGGTAATCGCACCTTTGGAAGGTTTGAGTAAGCCTGATAACATCCGTATGGTAGTAGTTTTCCCAGCGCCATTCGGCCCAAGCAACGCAACACATCTACCAGGGCTAAGCTCAAACGATAAATCGTTGACTACAGGTTTGCCGTCAAACTGTTTCGTCAAATTTTCTACTTTAATCATTGACATTAAGTTTGCCTCCTTCCAAGTATAAGAAATAAAATAGGGCCGACGATCTGGATGAAAATTATAATAAGTAACCACATCCATCTAGGTCCTTTTGTTTCTGGTGTTCGAATCCAAGCAATAAGAGCAACAATAAATAAAAGAAACTCAATAATGAAAATCGGGGCTAAAACAGCTAAATCTATCCCTGCAAGTTCCATGCTAACACCTCCTCGTATAAAACTTATTTTCTGTAACCTTCCATACGTATATACAAGATGTAAGGTTACAAATTTCTACATCTTTAAAACAAACATACTCAATTGCATGTATCTTGGAAATTAGTGTTAAAATATTTTTATGAATGTGCGCGAAAATTTTTTTATCTACCCGTATCTTTCTTGTCACTTTAGCCGTTATAGAGGCAGAGAGGTGCTTAAAGGAGTGAATCAATTGAATGCAAGGTCTAGCTTAATAGTCAGTGAAAGGTCTCAGAAGTTAAACAAGATGCAAGATAGTCTAAGCAAGTACGCTTCTTTTCTAACGAATAATAAGTGGGACGCAGAAGATCTTGTGCAAGAATCGGTTCTAAAAGCGCTTCAACATTATCGTCCGTCTGAACTACATGCAGGTCTATTGAAGAAAATTGCCTACAATCATTGGATCGATACCGTTAGAAAAAGAAAAAATGAGATTGTTGGAATTGCTGAAGATGCATGCGAGCAGAATGATTCCAATCAACTGGGAAACCGGCTTGACACGGTAAAGGTATTAGTCGATAAGTTAACACCAAAGCAGGCTATCATTCTAACGCTCAAAGATGGTTTTTGCTATCAAGCAAGTGAGGTTGCCACAATCCTAGCAACAACCGATTTGGCAGTTAAAGCATCACTTCATCGTGCCAGAAAACGCTTGGAACAGACGCAGGTGAAATCCGTCGACAGTTTCTGGAATGAACAAGAAAGAAAATTGTTGTCCGATTTATTGTACCAATCTCTGGCGTACGATGACCCAACAATTTTAATTGATTGTATATCTAAATTACCATCACTGACAGATGGACCAAAGCTGACACCACAAAAGCATTCTGTTTCACCACAAGCCCTCTACTCTATGGCAGCGTAAAAGGGGGATCTATATGACTACAATACCGTATGTTATTGAGCAATCAAGAGGCGGTGAAAGGTCATACGATATTTACTCAAGACTACTAAAGGACCGCATTATAATTATTGGTGATGAAATCAATGACCAAATTGCCAATAGTGTTGTTGCCCAGCTCTTGTTTCTCGAAGCAGACGATCCTAACAAAGATATTTCGATATATATTAATTGCCCAGGTGGATCAACAACTGCGGGTTTTGCGATCTTTGATACGATGGAGCACATAAAAGCCGACATTAGTACGATTTGTATTGGAATGGCTGCATCATTTGGTGCACTGCTCCTGCTTGCTGGTACAAAGGGTAAGCGTTTCGCACTACCGAATAGTGAAGTGATGATTCACCAGCCACTAGGTGGAGCTCGAGGTCAGGCAACCGAAATCGAAATCTCTGCGCGAAGAATTTTGAAGTTACGAGACCATGTGAATCAAATCATTTCTGAACGCACAGGCCAATCAGTAGAGAAGGTAGCACAAGACACAGACCGCGATTTCTTTATGAGTGCTGGGGAAGCACTTGAATATGGGATTATCGATAAGATTATTATGAAAAAGTGATGTTGCTTTATATGAGTGTTGAAAGGAATCGTGTGTTTTGTGTTGTTTGTAATAGAGTAGTTTGTCTGACAATAAAGAAGGATTAAGGAGATTTCACATGTGGGATCTTGATATTAAAATGC
>NZ_JBJGXI010000089.1:0-5403 GCF_045635475.1 Radiobacillus sp. PE A8.2
ATTTTTTAAAAATCAAAGAAAGTTCTTCAAGAAAATGATCACTTTCAGTTAGATTTGCTAGTAGCTTCGCATACCCATTTTTAGTTAATTCTTCTTGCAATTCCACTTGAAAGACACCTTTCTATTATCCAATTTACCTAGAGTATCTCATATATGATAATGACTTGGAAGCAAGGTGACTGGCCGTGCTTTCTTTCAGGAACAAAGGGATACCATCCAGGAATGTATTAAAGTTATTATAAGAAATAGATAGTCCATGTCCTGGTTAAGGTATTATTCGTAAAGAAAATGAAAGGTAGCCGAAAGAAACACTCGGCTACCTTTTTATTTTCCTAATTTCTTTCCTATATGACCGTTCTTACTTACCTAAAAACTGTGAAAACAATGTATCGCGCTGAACTGGATAGATTACTTCCCCCGCAATGTCGTTTATAATGTGGATATTTCGATTTACTGCCAGTGCTAAATTGGTTGCACCAGACCCATGCGAATGATCAAGGTTTGTTAATGTATAAAAATGATGCTCCCGGTCGGATTGTTTAAATTGTAATCGATACTGCTCGGTCACTTTGTAATGCTTTTCATCTTCCCATTCTATCTTGTCTTTGAAACGGTTGGAGAACCACTTTGGAATGTGGGGTTGATAGCCGGTTGCCAGGATTACTTTTTCACTGTTGTGTGTAAACCGTTCTTCCGCTTGCCATTGATAACAGTCTAATGCATATTGATTGCCCTCTTTTTGTATAGTTTCTAACTCCGTTAACGGCTGAATCTTAACAGGGACGTGTTCATTATCAATTGTTTTATCGTAAAGGTTTTGATAAATATTTTCTAGTGTTGCTCCTTCAATTCCTTTTCGAAGTTGTTTCAAATGACCTAATGCCTCCATCCGCTGCGTGAATGGCAACTGATGAAAATAATCTACATAGTCAGGCGTGAATACCTCCTGAGCAAGCTTTGATTCATCTAATTGAAAGATACCAGGAGACCGTGTGAACCAGCTTAGCTGAAATTCATGCGTGTCCATTTCCTGCAAAAGATCATAAAAAATTTCCGCAGCACTTTGCCCAGAACCGATCACCGTAATCGATTTCCCTTTGACAGTACTTGATTTGTGATATAAGTAATCACTTGAATGATGTACATCTTCTTTCGGTAAACCGTCTGCTCCCTTTAACAATAATGGTTTACTTCCTGTTCCCATCACAATATTCTTGGCATAATAAGTCTTTCTTTGCGATTGATCCCAGTGATTAACCAGGACTTCATAGTAGCCATCTCGATCGATCACATCGATCACTTCTGACTTGAACACACAATGCGGTAGCTGCTTCACTACCCACCTGGCGTAGTCATTATATTCTCTACGCGGGATATCAAACCTTCGATAAAAATAAAATTTATACAAGCGATTCTTTATATGTAAATAATTTAGGAAAGAATAGTTACTTTTGGGATTAGCAAAAGTAACTAGGTCTGCAAGAAAAGGTACTTGAAGGTCCGCGTGCTCAAGCAACATACCAGGATGCCAATCAAAAGCATCGGACTCATCAAAAAAATAACTGGATAGCTCCGTCCGCTCATCGATCAAAGCAGCTAAGCCTAGATTGAATGGCCCCACCCCAATACCGATAACATCGACTATATGATTTTCCATCATCCTCACTCCTCTATGTAACAGCTTACCCATACCATATTCCCTATTAGCAAAAAAACATTCCTTACATTGGGGACATACATTCTAAAAAAACAAAAAACCAATGTTCTCTTGAGATTATCTTTACACTTAAGACAAATCGTAAAAATAGTGCCAGCACTACTCATGAACATATTAAGACTTGTCACATGAGCAGGGTTTGGCACTTATTCTCTGTTGTGCTACCACTTTTCCATTCGGGCCATTATACGTACAAGAACAGCTTCTTTTGGCAAATGCAAGTGCATCTGTTCTGCCAATTCCGCTACTTGCACCGGTGATGTAAGCCACTTTTACTCTTATTTCTTCCCCTACAATAACTCCTTTCCTAATTGTATGTCTGAAAGGGTGTAGAGACCAAAAAAGTGGGTGGCCTCACATATATTCCACGTGCGTTCGAACTTTCACAAAAAGTTTTTAATGCTATAAGGAAACAAATGCAAATCCTACCACTAATTCAAGATACTTGATCAGTTTCTTGCTTGCTCTCTTCATATCTTTTATGTTGCCGGTAACTATATGTCGCTTTGCTAACCAGTTCATCATCTTCTAAACCAGCACCAATAGCACCACCTAATGTAGCAAAAGAAGTCACTAGCCAAGTGAGATGAATGTAATTTTCTAACGTAACTTTTTCCTTTAGGACAGATTGACTACTGAAAAGCTGCTCTGGGATCAAGAGTCTTACCGATAAGAAAAATAAAACAAATAAAATGATATAATAAAATACCACAGCCACACTTAAGGTTATGATCGTTGTCGCATTATACATCCTTCGTATTTTCCTCTTATTCCAAAAGCTAGGTTTTTCCCACAAATTATGAACTAGAATGATCCATAGCACCATACTACCTATGGCTGTAAACATAAGGATAATATAACGGGCAGGTTCATATACAACACTCAAATTCCATAAAGAGGGGAAAATAAGTCCATATGCCCCAGTAGCAAATGCAATCGCAATTACTTTTTTAAAAGAAGAGAATATCTTCAAAGGGCGATTGGCGTGCACCATTCCCATAAGAATTCTCAATTTACCATTCAATCTAGGCATCACATAATATTGAAAAATAGTGTCCTCACTTTTCTCTGTCATCTTTCTTCTTATCGGTGATAACAAGCGAGATATTTTATGTTTACTTTGCGAAAATACTCCATCCTCTTTTTCCTCCATACTATTGGATTTTCCATTGTATAAGTCTTTCATCATCTGAATAATCGTGTCCTTCAACCTCTTTCGCATTGGCTTAAACCCAAATGCAGGAAGAGAAATTTGCGACACTTTTTTATTTAAATTAGAACTTGCTAATACAACATCTTTCTTAGAGAAAATCGGAAGATCCGTCACACTAATTACATAGTCAAAGTTACTTGCTTGAATTTCCCTCTCTGCTTTTTCGGTTATTTCATCAGCTGTTTCTGCCGCTCCTGTTATTGGATCAGCCTTTATTTCAATGTTCCAATCAACGGTATCATCTATATAGTCTTTAAAAGCATTAGGAAGTATTTCTGCTAATCTCCTAACCATTTTTTCAGGAAATTCAGGAGCTGGAAGTATCCCTACTTTCATTTCTCTCATTTCGCCCATCCTTTACTTAATGATTGTAAATTAATCATACCCCGGATTTGCGAACTAGAAACATGGGGTCAGTTTTGTTGTTCCATCATTTGTTTAATCGAGAAAAGACGTCACAGATAACCGTTTTCACCATGAATCGCACGATTATAGACTATTTGTTAAACACAAAATCAACGTTATTTCCTAAAAAAGCACACAAAAAAACGTCTCCCACAATGTAGGAAACGCTTGTTATTACAGTATATTCACGGTTAATTGATTTACTGATTTCATGAAAAAATAAGTACCGGTGGTCGGGGTCGAACCGACACTCCGTGAGGAACACGATTTTGAGTCGTGCGCGTCTGCCAATTCCGCCACACCGGCAATTTTGGAGGCGGTAACCGGATTTGAACCGGTGATAAAGGTTTTGCAGACCTCTGCCTTACCACTTGGCTATACCGCCGTTATATAAAAATGGAGCGGAAGACGGGATTCGAACCCGCGACCCCCACCTTGGCAAGGTGATGTTCTACCACTGAACTACTTCCGCTTATAAATGGCTGGGCTACTAGGATTCGAACCTAGGAATGACGGCACCAAAAGCCGTTGCCTTACCGCTTGGCGATAGCCCAACATATTATGGGGCGACCGGTGGGGCTCGAACCCACGCATGCCGGAACCACAATCCGGTGTGTTAACCACTTCACCACGACCGCCATAATTGAAAAAAAGCAGGGGTAGTAGGACTCGAACCCACACCGGAGGTTTTGGAGACCTCTGTTCTACCTTTAAACTATACCCCTATGTTATTAATATATGCTAATTTTAAAATAAATTGAATGGTGGAGGGAGTAGGACTCGAACCTACGAACCCGATGGGAGCGGATTTACAGTCCGCCGCGTTTGGCCAACTTCGCTATCCCTCCAAATATTCAAAAGTGGTGGCTCGGGACGGAATCGAACCGCCGACACACGGATTTTCAGTCCGTTGCTCTACCGACTGAGCTACCGAGCCAATAAGGTTATGATATAAGATTCTATTCATAATGTAAAGTGGCGGTCCGGACGGGACTCGAACCCGCGACCTCCTGCGTGACAGGCAGGCATTCTAACCAACTGAACTACCGGACCAGAGATTTTTCGCAAAGCGAAAATATCTATCATTAATATTCTCTGAACAAATGGATCTTCATTATTAATCTTAGATATTCCCCAAAGGCTTTTAAGCGTCACTTTTCTTGCTTTAAAACTAAGGAAATTCATTTTGTAACACAGATGATTATTCAACGAAGTTAGAAAAAATTTGGTTGCGGGGGCAGGATTTGAACCTACGACCTTCGGGTTATGAGCCCGACGAGCTACCAGACTGCTCCACCCCGCGATAATGTAAGAATAAGATTCTTACCATATTAACTTAAAAAAGTAATGGTGGAGGATGCAGGGCTCGAACCTGCGACCCCCTGCTTGTAAGGCAGGTGCTCTCCCAGCTGAGCTAATCCTCCATACATGGGATAATTTATTATCTTTAAGTTAGTGTAACTTATTTTCGTTTCTGCGAAAAAAGTTATATGACCCGTACGGGATTCGAACCCGTGATACCGCCGTGAAAGGGCGGTGTCTTAACCACTTGACCAACGGGCCTATACAATGATGTATGTATAAGTGGCGGAGAGCGAGGGATTTGAACCCTCGAAACCGCGTTAGCAGTTTACACGATTTCCAATCGTGCTCCTTCGACCACTCGGACAGCTCTCCATATGGCTCCACAGGTAGGACTCGAACCTACGACCGATCGGTTAACAGCCGATTGCTCTACCACTGAGCTACTGTGGAATGGAATTTATAGCCTGGCGGCGTCCTACTCTTGCAGGGGCGCGTGCCCCAACTACCATCGGCGCTGGAGAGCTTAACTACTGTGTTCGGTATGGGAACAGGTGTGACCTCTCCGCCGTAACCACCAGACAATTGGAATAGTATCCAAGTGAACATCTTATTTTTTTTAGTGACAACAAATATTATAATCGTTTTACACAAAAAATCAAGAGTTTTACTGAAATTTATACTTCCAAAACTAGATAAGAAATAGACAATCAAACAATTTTAACGCAATTTAGCTACGGTTCCTTGTAAACAGTCACCTTCGCTA
>NZ_JBJGXI010000090.1:0-3737 GCF_045635475.1 Radiobacillus sp. PE A8.2
ATTAATTCTGGCTTTTTTCGTAAAGTTTATTGCTTTTGAACTTCAGATTTAAAGTAAAATGCGTCGTAACTTGGAGAGTTCTTGCACCGCTCCGGAAATGCCCTTCGCTTTCCGCGGGGGCTAGTGAGCCTCCTCGCGCGTTCGCGCTCCGGGGTCTCACATACGCCACTAGTCCCGCAGGACAAGGAATACATCGGAAGCATAGACATCGCACGCAGAAAATCGATTTTTATTTTCAAGGAGTCGAAGGGCATTTCCTCCGCTGTTAACGGGATTGCTCTTTACGTCGGGTGATTGGAGCTCCATGCAGTCGACTCCAGCGGGAAAAGCGCGAGCTGAAGATCCACTAGAGAAGCGCACTTGGCTTCTGAGTTAGCTGAAGCCGTGCCTGTTTAAAGAAAAACGCTTTAAACTAGCGAAAAGCGACTGCCTGGAGCGGAAATCACGTGCACTTCGTTACGACGCATTCTAGCTATTTTGCGCAATAACAACATTTCTTAGAAAACCGACTTAATTTTATGAAACGAGTGATGCTCTTTTCCTTTTTACTTTTAGCGCTTTCCATACGATTCCATGCTTTGGTGCTAAAAGGAAAACTAAAATGAATATGGCTGTAGCAGCGAGTACGATCGTCGCTCCTGATGCTAAGTTGTATGTGAAGCTAAAGTACAGACCTACAATCGAGGATATTATCCCAATTGTTGATGCAATAAAGATCATCACCCATAATCGCTCTGTTAGCAGATAGGCTGCAGCTGCTGGTGTGATTAACATTGCAACAACTAAAACGATTCCTACAGTTTGTAGTGATGCAACAGTGACCATTGTTAGCAGTGTCATTAAAAAATAATGTATCAACTGAATTGGTAAACCGTATGCTGCGGCCATCGTTGAATCAAACGAAGTAACTAATAGCTCTTTATAAAACAGATATACAGTAGCTAGCACGACTACGCTAATTACTAATGTGATCCACATATCTGAAGCTCTTACTGCCAACACGTTACCAAACAAAATGTGGTATAAGTCAGTGCTGCTTTTTAGCATCGTAATAATAATAATCCCTGACGCAAAAGCAGCAGTAAACATGATACCAATTGATGTGTCATGCTTGATTCTACTATTTTGTGTTACAAAACCTATTGCAATAGCAGTAAGAACGCCACTGAATACTGCACCAAAGAAGAAATTAATACCAAACATGTAGGATATTGCAACACCTGGGAGGACCGCGTGTGAAATTGCATCCCCCATCAGCGCCATTCCTCTAAGAATTATGAAGCATCCAATTACACCACATATGATCCCAACCATAATTGACGTTATTAATGCTTTTTGCAAAAAACCGTATTGCATGACCGCTTCAATAAATGCCATTAGATTGACACCCCAATCTCTTTCATAAATGCAAACTGACCTTTATAGGCTTTTTCAATCACCTCTGGTTTAAATACTTCTTCTACTGTACCGAAACCGATTAATTCTTTATTCAATAAAATTAATTCATTAAAATAATCATTCGCTTTACTTAAATCATGGTGCACAACTACTACCGTCTTCCCTTGCGTGCAAAGCTCTTTTAAGATACTTACGATCGTCTCCTCACTTGAAACATCTACCCCTACAAATGGTTCATCAAGAAAGAATAAATCTGCTTGCTGCGCAAGTGCTCTTGCCAAAAATACACGCTGTTGTTGGCCGCCAGACAATTCACCAATTTGTCTTTTGCTGAACTCTTGCATCCCTACCCGTTCCAAACATGCAAAAGCCCATTGCTTCTCTTTTTTCTTTGGCCTGTGAAACACCTTTAAGTGTGGATAGGTGCCAATTAAAACAGCATCAAGTACTGTGATTGGAAAATCCCAATCAATATCACTACGCTGTGGAACATAGGCAATTTTCTTTCTTACGTCTTTTATTGATTTACCTAGAATCTTCACTTCGCCTTTATCTCTTGGAATAAGATTCAGCATTGCTTTAAGAAAGGTTGATTTACCTGCTCCATTTGGACCTATAATTCCAACTAACTTGCCTGGATCAACGGAAAGACTTACTCCTTTAACTGCTTCACTTCCATAATAGGAAACATGAAGGTCTTTAATAGAAATTGCAGCATCCATCACAATCACTCCTTTATTTTCTTATATATAATCAACAGTTTGCTCTTGGCGAACAAAGTTTACCTTATGCAAATTCAGCCCAAAAAATTTTTAGCTTTAAATCTACTTTATCAATTCCATAAACTGCCCGAACCTAGAACGTATAGTTATTACGATGCAATTGATACCATATACATAATTTATACAATATGATGGTTTAATTTTAAATGTGCATAAGTAAAAAATAATTTGTTACGGTAATTATTTTTGCCTTAATGCAAATTATATAGTTATAAGAAACATTGTCAATATAAAAGTTTGAAAATTTACAAATATTCAATACTAATGTCGCGTTACACAAAATCTTTTTTCGTTAAAATACATCCAACAATGTGATTACCGTGATAGAAACAACGGAAATGGTCGTTACTTTGAAGGATTTAATTAAACTCCAAGGCAACAGATTAATTGTTAAGCGTGCAGCTGACGACGTAACTGCTGCAGATACATGGAATTGTGTAGGAGGTAAAATTGGTTTTAGCAAAGACATACTTCCCATGCTATTGTTGAGGTTTCTGTTAAGCATCGTATTTTGTTATTGGATTGAATCCATTGTACAGTGAGCTTGCCAAGCCGTTCATATATATCAGCTTCATTGATTGTCAATAGTCCACTGACCATTTCACAAAGAATTCATAACTTTGTTGCTTATTTGTGAAATGGTGAACAAATGTATTTAAGATACTTTTTATACATGTTAGTATAAGAGTGTAGTTAAGAACAGCAAGGAATTTGCTAAACACATATATGTGAATCATTGAACAATTAAACCAAAATTAAAAAGGAGTGTTGAACATGTTAGAATTATTAAGAAAAAACAATGTTGTTGCAGGGATCTTAGCGGTATTAAGAATCTATATAGGTTATGAGTGGATCACTGGCGGTTGGGGGAAAATTACAGGTGGTGGCTTTGATGCTACAGGATTTATTCAAGGAGCAATTGGAAATGCAACAGGGGAACATCCTGCCGTTCAAGGCTGGTGGGCAGCGTTTCTAGAAACATTCGCACTGCCGAATGCAGATATTTTCACTTATCTAGTTATGTACGGTGAATTACTTGTAGGAATTGCACTAATTCTTGGATTATTTACTAACTTTGCCGTATTAATGGGACTTGTAATGAATTTCGCTTTTTTATTCAGTGGAACTGTTAGCACTAATGGCCAAATGATCTTACTTGGACTTTTTATCCTAGTTGCAGGAGCTAACGCAGGCAAATATGGTTTAGATCGCTACGCAATGCCTTACATTCGTAATTTATTAAGGAAACAACAGCAAAGAAAAACAAACAAACCGGCAGCTGTATAAAGAAATCGATAGGCTGGCAGTAAGCTTCACTATCTGCCAGCCTATTGATATTCACTTGTGATATACATCACAAATATTTAGTTTAGTCAATTTAAAAATACTGATTTTTAGCTATCGGCACCCATATATAGTCGGATTAAACCGTCTCCGAACTGGATGCAGATAGCTATATAAGGTAATTATGATATTGACTCAGTTGTATTAATACTTTATTTGAATATGATTACGAAGGATGTTTTAACATGGCAAAAATATTATGTATGACTCCTC
>NZ_JBJGXI010000091.1:0-3716 GCF_045635475.1 Radiobacillus sp. PE A8.2
ATCGAATACAATTGGTTAATAACTGAACAGTAATAGGATGCATCAAACCTTCTTCACGGTGCGCAGGTGTAAAACAAGCCACTCTGCCTTTTCCATACTGATGATACCATCCAGCTATTGATATACCATCAATTGATTCTGATTTTAGAAAAACATTAGTATTATGTTCGTCAGATTGAACAAAGTAGTGCTCGTCTAAAATTTGATAACGAATATTGTTGCCTATTTCCAATCCACTACTTTCATATGTTACAAGCTGATGCTCTTTCGGATGATACGTAAAACATCCTCGAAGCATATCGATATAAGGTTCTATCGTTTCATAAGAAGCCATACCTGAATGCCACCCCAACCACGCCCCACCGTTATTCACATAATCAGTAATTGCTTGAGCAGCACTTTTATCCATCCATCTTCTTACATCGGTTTCCTCAGGATTGATTCTATTTTCAGCAAATAAGATTACTATATTTGGATTACTTTCTAAGTGTTCTACTAACTCCTCTACAGCTACATAGGAAACTTCCACATCGTCTAGGCTAGCAACAGATGCTTTTAGCGATGCTACTGCCAGTTTCTTCTGATGATAATAATCTCCTAGTACTGCTGTGATTTTTGTTGTCACCTGCATCTCCTCCTAGATTATATGGACATTGCCTCCCCATTATAGTTGATAAATACAAATCTACTATCTGGTTTTACTTTTCCAAAGATAATGTCATAAATTCCAATTGCTGAATCTAAAGGATCGGTTGGTGCTTTATCCCCACCCATATCTGTTTTCATCCAGCCAGGATTAATCGAAAAGACTTTTATATCTTTCGCGTTCAAATAAACATGTAGTTTCTCAGAAAGCATGTTTAAGGCAGCTTTAGACAGACCATATGGGTAATCGCCACTATATGCATTCGTAAAGCTAGCTGCTTCTGAGCTAATATTAATAATCGATTGTTTATCCCCCTGCTCCAGCAATGGCATAAAATATTTAATAATACGAACTGGACCTAAAGTATTAATATCTAAGGACCGTAAGCAGGCTTCTACATCTAATTCCTCTATTGTTTTATCTCTTTCTATTAGAACACCTGCGTTATTAATTATTACATCTAGATGTTGATTTTTGTTCTTTAATTTTTTCGTTGCTTCGATGACTGTTTTTTCATCGGTTACATCTAAATGAATAATATCCAATTTGCTTTCGTATTGTTTTTGAAGCTGATGTAAATGCCCTACACTTGGATCGTATAAATTTCTTACACCCGCAAAAATTTGATTCCCTAATTCTAATCCCTGCTTTACAAGTACTAAACCCAAGCCTCTATTGGCACCAGTGATTAAAATATTCATGTATAGCCCCCACCTCAATCATTTTCTAGTAATTCGATTAATACTTTCAACTCTTTAAATGTATCCATATACGCATATCTTCCGCCTGTAAATTCACCTTTTTGAGCTAATGGCATACCTTTTTCTTCCATTAAATTAATCTTTTCTGTCATCCCCTCAACAGCGAATGCAATATGGTGAACACCTTCTCCATGTTCGTCCAAAAACTCCCTCCATGTACTAGGGTGCTCATCCGGTTCAATTAATTCCAACTGCAATGAACCCATATCAAAAAATGCCAACTTAGCTCTTGCGACAGATGTCTTTCCTTTGTATTCTGTTTGTGCTTTGTCAACCATATCCGTCATAATTATTTCCGGCTGATCGATACCAAAAAATGCTGCATATGCTGTAGATGTTTTACTGATATCGCTTACAATTATCCCAATTTGAGTAATTAGATTCGTTTCTAATACACTTTTATCCATGATTGAACCCTCCTTATTATTATGAGAACTTTGTAATCATAATATCTATTTCGATATATAAGAGAATTGTCCTTGTTTATTTGCTCATTTTCTAAAAATCCACAAACAATTTGTAGTAGCTAGGCTTGTTAAATTGACTCGCACCTTTAAAGTTATGTAAAATAAACACAAAGAATTATAAAGATGGAAATTCGATTACTTACATAATTTTGAATCGACGAGCAAGGTTAACTATAGGAGGTACTCCCATGTCAAATCAATACCAAGATTCACCAATCAAACTCTTTTCATTAAGCTCCAATCCCGCACTTGCGGAAGAGGTGGCTGCCAATTTAGGAATGGAACTTGGAAAGAGTGTTGTTGAGCAATTTAGTGATGGCGAAATTCAAATACATATTGAAGAAAGTATTCGTGGTGCCGATGTGTATGTGATTCAGTCCACTAGTGACCCTGTAAACCACCATATAATTGAATTGTTAATCATGATTGATGCCTTAAAGCGTTCTTCGCCACAAACAATTAACGTAGTTATCCCTTATTACGGGTATGCACGTCAGGATCGTAAAGCAAGTCCACGAGAACCGATCGCTGCCAAGCTTGTAGCCGATTTACTACAAAGAGCTGGTGCAACAAGGATCATATCTTTAGATTTACACGCATCACAAATTCAAGGATTCTTTAATATTCCGGTTGATCAGTTAGCTGGTATCCCTCTGTTATCTGATTACTTTAATACGAAACAGTTAAGTGACGTCGTGATTGTTTCACCTGATCATGGAAGTGCTACAAGAGCGCGACAAATGGCTGATCGGATGAATGCACCAATTGCAATCGTGGATAAAAGAAGGTCAGCCCCTAATGGCGTTGAAGAGACAGATATAGTAGGTAATGTAGAAGGAAAAACAGCGATTATCATTGATGATATCGTTGATACTGGTACTCGGATTACACAAGGTACGCAAGCACTTATCGATCATGGTGCCAAACAAGTATATGCATGCTCCACTCATCCAGTACTTTCTGGATTAGCTATTGAAAAACTACAAGCTTCTCCATTGAAAGAATTGGTTGTAACAAACAGTATTCCAATTTATGAAGAAAAAAGAATAGCTAAAATAACGCAATTGTCCATAGCTCCGTTGTTAAGTGAAGCTATCACACGTGTACATGAGCAAAAGTCTGTTAGTATTTTATTTGATTAAAATAATTAATACTTTAGCGCAAGTGATCCAACCTCTTCAGTTGGATCACTTATTTATGTACTCTAACAAAAATAAGTAATATGTAAACTATCGTATCTATTCTGGGGCACTTTAGAAAATGGGTGATGACTATATTAGCCATCACCCAGCAAGACATACCTATTATTTTATAAAATGAATAACCAATGGTATACGGTATTTTTCACCACCGTATGCTTTTACAGCAGCAATAATATTAAAAATAAACAAAAGAAGTCCTACTAATGGTAAAAGTACAAAACCAATAAGTAACAGAATAGAAATACTAGCTACAGCCGTATAAATCGTATAAGATATTATTAAATTGCAGCATTCTTTCCCATGATAATCAACAAAAGATGATTCTTCTCTCTTAATCAGCCAAATAATTAACGGACCTATAATAGGAAAAGGTAAATTCAACAGATAAATTAACATGGCAAAAAGCTTTTCATCATTGCTAGGCAAAATAATTCCTCCTCTAAATTTTTTCCTCTACTATACATATTCTTATATTCACCTTATATATACGAAAATTCGCAATTAAAGGATTCACCAATTTATAACATACTCATGGTATTTTTGTAAATTTGTTGACCTTTTAGGGAATTGTAGCGAAACTATTATATATGCTAAAAGACCCTTCAAAGATAAGTAACTCACCTTTGAAGGGTCTTTATTT
>NZ_JBJGXI010000092.1:0-3497 GCF_045635475.1 Radiobacillus sp. PE A8.2
AAAAGATTATTCCGATGTTTTTGTTATCCCGAATTACGGCTGCTATTGATAATAACAGCCACTTTTTTTATTTATCTTCGGGATAACCATCAAAGACAGTCATGCTATTTTAAACCACAAAGTTTGAGAATCATATCCTCATTACCCTCCCAAACAGGAACTTCAGCATTAGAGTTGTCGCCTAATTTGGCTGCTTTTTCAAGGGCATCCCTTATCATGGTGGTATCCGCTGTGGCGTATATACTAGTTGTTGTAGCATTTACATGTCCAAGAAAGTCCTTAATATAGGAGAGAGGGATACCCGACTGATACAAATGCATGGCCCGACTATGCCTAAATAAATGTGCATGTACCCTTTCAGGTACTTCCGGACAAAAATTTCTTGCCTGATTTGCATATTTTTTAATAAATATTGAAACATTATCGGGAGACATTGCACCCTTTTTCCCTTTGATTACAGTATAAAATAGACAGTCATCAGTGTTTTTCGGATATGTTGGGTGGAATACTTTCAAGTATTCTTTTAAATGAAGAACAGTTTTCTCCATTAATGGAACCGCCCTAACTTTGTTTCCTTTACCATTAAGATAGATGCATGGTATATCCAATTCAAGGCATATATCCCTCAGCTTTAAGTTAAGGATTTCCTGTATGCGTCCGCCGGTGTCGTACATAGCTATCATAAAGAACCGATTCCGCAAGCCGAACCTGTTTTTTACATCTGGCTGTATCAGAATCGATTTCAACGCATTCTGTGTCATATATGATACTCCCTTTTTCGTATCACGAAGAGCCGTAATGTCCTGAACATCTATATATATCGCAGCTAGCGAAGGTTCCTCAATTGCACAATAATGTAGAAAAGATTTTAGTGCAGCTAGCCGTTGGTTTCTTGTAGAAATGCTACAGTTTCTAGAAGACTCGAGCCATTCTAGGAATTCGTATACCAATGCATGATTTATCATCTCAAAGGTAATTTGCGTAAAAGAAATCTTCTTTTGCTCGTTTAGAAAAAGTCGCAAGACGTTTATCGTATCACGATAGGCTTTAATTGTGTTAGGACTGTAGCATTTATTCTTGGGTAGATACACCGTTAGAAAGCTACGCACATATTTAAAAAAGGAATCATTTATTGGTTTACTCATAATCCACCTCCGGTAGGAGGCTTTCGGATATCACGCTGGATTTATCGCGGAATACTGGAAAGAACTCTGGAACCAGATGAAGATAATAATCCGTATCTGCCTGATTGGTATGACCAAGATACATGCTTAGATATGGAAGATACGCATTGATATCTTTTCCCTCTTTCACCCACTGATTCAGACGGCTAACAGAGAAAGCATGGCGAAAATCATGAACTCTAGGAAGATTTCCTGTGCCTGTCTTTGCAACAGCAAGGTTATCCCAGAACAAATGGAACCAGTAGTCTACTATGCTACGATTATAGAAATTGCCTTTCTGATTTGGGAAAAATGCCATTCTATTAGGAAAGTGGAACCGGATTCTTTCATCGAAAACCTTACATAGATGTAGCATATCGTCAGATAGATATATGATTCTATCCTTATGCCCTTTAGATTCTCGGATAAAGACTGTTCCTGCTTCAAGATCGACATCCGATACCTGTAGCAATCTAGCCTCTGAGGATCGAAGTCCACAGCAATAAAGGAGCCTGAAAAATACAGGTATGATTAGATGCCGTCCTGGGCTGAAAGGGCTGGCCTGGCAAGCATCTATTGCCTTAAAGAAGTCAGACAGTTCCCGACTGGTAAATATATGTGGCACATAGCGTATCTGCTTTTTCGGTATATTAGAAGGTATGACATACGCATCAACCCCAATGCTGTTCATATATTTTGCTAGCTGTCTTACAGGTGTAATTCTACGCAAAAGCCCATTTGGGTGTTCATTTTCTCTTAAGGAAGCCCAACCCATGGCAATGTCAGAAGTTAATGTATGTTCATTAGGGAAGTGTTTTATACAATACTCATCAAACATGCGTAGGATTCTTCCTGAGCTGATATATGGATATCCAAGAGACTGCTTCTGTTCAACCAGACCTTCTATATAGACACTGAAGTTACCATAATAAGGATACCTCACAAAAGTTCCTCCTTTGTAACTTCAATTCCCTGTAAGGTGAGGGCGCATGCCTTAAGATGTTTTTCGTCTGTTGATAGATATATTTTGCTGGAAGATATGGATCCATGTCCCAATGTATTGGATATCACAGGAAGTGATATTTCCTGTGAAAGCATTCTTGCAGCCACAGAATGGCGGAAGATATGAAATCCTTTCCGTTGATGTCCTGACTGCCGGATATCCGCCTTTTTCATGATGCTACAACTGATGGCATAACAGTTGGAACGAGATAATTTTGTGTATGGTGACTGATATCTCAGAAAAACATAGGGAAGACTGCTTTGAGGTCTTGCATTTAGTATATAGTCAGACAATGCATTACCGACATCTGTAAGAATAGGTAACATTAAAGGCCTTCCGTTTTTTTGTTGTACGATGGCGATTGTCTTATTCCGCCAGTCAATTCTGGATAATTCTAAATTTGTAATGTCAATGCTTCTAAGTCCTGTGCGCATTGCCAAAAGCACCATGGCATAGTTACGCTTTCCAATACAGGTGGAACGGTCGATTGACTGAAGCAAACGGTCTTCTTCGTCCTGTGTAATAGTTGGTACAACTGCGGTTCTTCTGGAACCGCTGCTTGGAACTGCCAGAACTAATTTTTCATTAGTCGCACTTTCTTTATAGAGATATTTCAGAAAGGACCGAAGTGCAGACAGTACTGTTCGCATACTGGTGCTTTGGTAAGATCTTGCTATATAAGGAATAAAACTTCGAACATCATCGAGCCGGAGATCAGATATGTTTTTATTAAGTTCTGACTGTACATATTTTAAAAACTGCCTCGCAAGTGTCTCATATAACTTGCATGTACCATTACCTTTCCCTGAGCGGATAAGTGCTTCTGCATAATCGTTATGTAGCTGCTTCATTTCGTCAGAAAGGATGCCATTGGCTTCTGCACAATGGACTTTCCAACTGTATCTACCTGTTTCAAGGACTTCAAGAAGAATCAGCACAGAAAGGCGTCTGAGTTTATAACGCCATTCCTTAATCAACCTTTTGTCCAATTCATCCTTTGCTTCTTGCATAAAACGATTTGCCACTTCTTTAGAAAAGTACAATCGGCCCTTTGATTCGAAAAAATGAATCAGTTCATTCCATGCTAATCCATACTGATAGACTGTAGATGCACTATGTTGAATTGGTTTTATTGCTTCCTTAGCTTGGGTAATCAACTCCGTCAGTAAAATATCTTTCATGTATTTCGCCTCCATAATAATTTGGGTAAATCCCAAGTTCATTATGGACACTTTAGCAACAGTTATTCCGAATATTTAACTACTTTAACCTGATATATAAGCTAAAACAATTAATTATTCGGGATAACAAAGATTTCGGAATAATCTTTT
>NZ_JBJGXI010000093.1:0-3450 GCF_045635475.1 Radiobacillus sp. PE A8.2
CCTTATCCAAACCTTTATAAAATCCAAACTTTTTCATGAAACCTACTGATATTACTAGGATTGTAATGAAAAAGGTTTGGATTTTATTTTGTTTATTTGCACAGATCCCTTAATTTCCGAATATCCCCCTTCCATAATTTAGGTTTTCCAACTTCTTCTTCAGTCATTATTTTTTTCATTGCTGATGCTTCCTGAGTTATTGTTATATCCAAGTAAACCATCGTTGTCTGAATGTTTTCATGGCCTAATAAATATTGAATTTCACCAACATTCATGCCATTTTCCAGCCAGTGAGTTGCTGCCGCATGTCTAATCTGATGCGGATGTAAAGTTATTGGAACCTCTGGACACAATTGATTTGCGATCACAACCCATTTTTTTAGTCGTTTTGTAACTGCTGGTTGCGTCAATTTTTTCTTTTTTCCTTTTATTATGGAATAAAACAAAAAATCTTCTTCATTAGGTCTCTTGTCATGATATTCATTTACGAATTTCTCAAGGTATTGAACAGTCTTGGAATTTAGACCTAAGCTTCGATGTTTATTTCCTTTTCCAATTATGGTGACATATGGTTTTGGTACATTCAAGTGTGTATTTTTAATCTTTAGTGATAATATTTCATCTATTCTTGCGGCTATATCATAAAATAATATAAACATCGCAATGTCTCTTCTCCCTGCTTTAGTAGACTGATCAACTGATCCCAAAAGTGCTTTTACTCCCTCTTTACTCATTCCTTGCACTTTAATTTTTGGTGCTTTTCTTTTCTTTACTGATGCTGCTGCTAGGCTAAGATAACTTAATGTAATATCCTGTATGCTGAGATATTTTAGAAAAGCTTTTATGGATGATAATCTTACATTGGCCGATTGTGGCTTACAATTCTTTTCAGTCATAAGCCATATTAACCATTCATCAATGGTTGCGGCTTTAAAACAGTCATAGGAAAGCTGATTTATTGTTATCTTTTTCTTTTGTTCAAGAAAATCCATGAAGAGTGTTAATGCAAGGCGATATGATTTTATCGTATGTTCACTGCTCGTTTTGCTCGAAGGACAATAAAATCTAATGAATTTGTTTATATGGTTTGCAATTTCATTTGACTCTTTCCTGTTATTCTTCATCGTACATCTCCGGAATTAACTCATTAAAATTATTTTCCGTCAACTCTTCAAGTTTATCTCTCAGTCCAGGTACCAATGAATAATAATACATGGTGCTTTTAATAGATGCGTGTCCCATGCTCCGGCTTAATGCCAGTAATTTTGAAGTGAATTCTATCCCTATATTTGTCCAACTATTGATATTCGTTATGGCATAGTGATGTCGGAGGGCATATGCGTTGGCATAAGAATCATTGTATTGATACCACAGTTTATTGAAATTCAATGTAATCCATGTCGTTGTATAATGCTTGTCATTTCTTGTCGGAAAGAAATAAGTTCTTGATGGACATATTCCTTGGATTTCTTTGTCATATCGTTTCATCATGGTTAACATAGAATCATGCATGACCACGTAATGTTGATTATATCCCTTTGATTTTTGAATATTTATGACACCATTTTCTAAATTCACCTCTTTTCTTTTTAATAAGCGAACCTCGGTAGTTCTCATGCCAGTGCTGTATAGAAGTCTGAACATTACCGGCATCATGATTTTTCTAAATATAGTAGTTCTTCTGTTTCTTGTTGTTTGGATCGTATCACATGCATAAAAGAAATTTCTTAATTCTTCATTGGTAAATGCATGAGGTATATAGTTGTTTTTTTCTAACCTTGGTAAATGCGGTCTGGAGAAATACGGATTTTCTACTCTTGAATTAATATAATCAACCAGATTAATTACAGCGTATATTCTTGTTCTGCAAGAGTTATTCAATTCTGTATCTCTTTGTTTGCACCATGAATCTATCATTTGCTGCGTTAATTCATTGTTATTGGGATCCGTCGTTTTACAATAAGCACTAAATGCCTTGAGATGAATATCATAACAGTTACACCATGACTGCGATGCAACTCTATAATGAACGAAATCATCCATGATTGAAAAAGCCAATTGTTCCTGCTTGTTTTTCATGAACAATCATCCTCCTTTTTCACATCAATCGGAAACATCTCAACATTTAATGCACATTCTTTTAGGTGCACAAAGTCAGTATTGACATATGTGTCCAAAGAATGAGGTGATGAATGCCCCAATATTGCTGATATTACTGGTGCTGGTATACTTCCTGCAAGCATGGATGATGCAAGCTTATGTCTAAAAATATGTGTTCCCCTTCTATCAGTGTGATTCATTCTAATATTTGCGGCATCCATGATTTTGCTGACTGCCTTAGAAACGGCTGAACTGCCTATTACTGAGTGACCCTGTTTGTTTTTGAGAAAAACAAAAGGCTGCTCACCTTTTGGTCGTTCATTGCTGATATAGCTATACAATGCGTTTCCAATCATCGCTTCCATGGGTAGTTCTAATGGGTTAGAAGTTTTCGATTGTATTATCTTGATGGTATCGTTTTCCCAGTCAATGTCTTCTAATTTTAAATGAGCTATGTCAACACTTCTCAGTCCGGTATAAACCAGTAAAGTACCAATTGCTCTTGTTCGGAAAGATATATTGACATTCCTATCTAGGATAACTTTTTTAATCTTGTCAAGTTCACCGTCACTCAAATATTGAATGTTTTTTCTGTGTTCCTTTAATGTCGGAAGAAGAAATGCAATGCGATTACATTCCGTAACTTCAGATGCCACCGTTTCCAAAACTCTTTTCAATCTATATCGGCAGCTATATCCTCTTATTATTTCTTTGTTTTCATTCATAAAATAGGAAATAACATGCTCCTCACCTATGGAAGATAGATCGAAGATCTCTAATTCCTGCATTTTCGCAAAAAAATGTTCTGCTTCTCTTATTTCATCTTGACATGTCTTCTCGTTTTTTTCATTCCTGTTAACTAAGACTTGATAAACATCTGTTACATTTTTAAAGTTTTCACATAAGGTTGGATATTGAGAATCTCCAAAAAGTTGGTGTTTACATATCTGACCATGAGGATATTCATTATGAATGTCAAAATTCATAATCACTGTAATATGCGATTTAAATGGAAAACGATATTGTTTTGTGGTATTAGTCTTACTTACACGATAAAGGTAGTAATTTTCATAGGAATCAAATGTCACATCAGTGTTCAATAATCTTTTTATTTCAGTTTCAACATTTTGGATGTAAGACGAACTATATGGATAATCACCTTCTTTCATATAATTAATAAGTTTTGGATAGCTTTCTTTAAGATTGATTAGTTCTAACATATATAATTACCTCCTTACAATAATCATATATCTACAAAATAAAATCCAAACCTTCTTCATTACAATCCTAGTAATATCAGTAGGTTTCATGAAAAAGTTTGGATTTTATAAAGGTTTGGATAAGGCAAAT
>NZ_JBJGXI010000094.1:0-3401 GCF_045635475.1 Radiobacillus sp. PE A8.2
TCTTACAGGCAGGTTGCCCACGTGTTACTCACCCGTCCGCCGCTCGTTCCACTTACTTCACCTCAGATGAGGATCCGTAAGTTTCACGCGCTCGACTTGCATGTATTAGGCACGCCGCCAGCGTTCGTCCTGAGCCAAGATCAAACTCTCCATATAATGTATGAGTTTTACTTACTCATTAAAAGCACTAGCAAGTTTCTTTCACAAGTGAAAGAAACTTCATTAATTTACAAGATTACTTGCAAATCATTTTCTTAACATACTTGATTGTTCTGTTCAGTTTTCAAGGATCAAACCGCTGTGTGTTTCTTTCAACGACAGCTTTAATATCTTATCAAATCATCAACTCATTGTCAATAACTTTTTTTATTCTTATTCGTTCGCCTCTCAAAAGCGACTTTATTAATATATCATTTCGCAAGAACAGTGTCAATAACTTTTTTTGTTATGATGTGTTTCTTGTGAAGCGACGTTTATTAATATACCACGCTGCATCATGGAATGCAATAGATAATATCGATCCAAAATTATCCATACTAAATCTATCATTATTATATATGAATAAGCTACAATTATGTAACCAACCTTAGGCAAGGCAAAACTCAGTATACAAGCAACAAATCCTAGTCTAGGATTTCGCTTAGCCTTTCACAATTCTACTTCCGAGCTGAGCCAGTGCAAAGTGGACACCGTGTTGCAAATTATGAAAACAGTCAAATGTTGAAAACTGAATTTCTAGTTTAGTAAGTACTTGGCTAAACCCAGCTGAAATTCCAACTAATATAGTTTTTGTACCAATTAGAGACGCAGCAACACCTATTCTTTCTATGAGAACAGCAGTATTTAGGTCAATATGTATATCTATTCCAGACAAATCTAAAATAAGATAGCTGGCCTTATACTTCGGTAAGTTATATAGTGTCTTAGTAAATAATTCTTCTGACCGCTCCTCATCATACTCTCCTATTAATGGTACTACCACAATCCCTTCAAGCACAGGTATTATTGGAGAAGATAGTTTTTTAACTTGATCTTTAAGATCTCTCGTTTTGTCTTCAACGAGCGCCTCTAGATGAACAATATGTTCCATTTCCTTCTTTCTCGCTAGCTGGTGAATGTTATCAGAAATATTTACATTTGAAGGGAAAAACTCAATTTTAGTAGATTCATATCCTTCTAATTGAAAATGCTTCACTTCGTACCACATATTCGTATCAAATAACCCTGTGAAAATACCAGCAAAATGAGCAGGAAGAAAGTCCCCCCCTATTTGCTTCTCTTGCGCAACATTTATTTTATGTTCCCAGCTATCTGTAAGGTACGCCGTAAATGTCTTTGCGTGTATATCTAGATCTTCAATTACAAACTTACCCCATCCTGCAGCAGCATAAGTATGAGTAATTAATTCTGCAGCTTTAGCAGGCTTTACTTCCTTCATTTTTTCAAAATATTCCCCTACTTGAATGCCTTGTCTAAAGCCTGCGGTCTCAAGCACTAAATTATAGGATTCTATACCTGAGATTTCCTCTATCGTATCAAAAAATACTTTCATGGCACTTTTTATCCAAAATAATACAGCGTCTCTTTCTTCGAATTGGAATTCACCCTTTTCTACATTCCAATTAAAATCAAGTCCTGCGACATTAATTCTCTCGTTCATCACCATAACAATTCCCCTTTATATTGACTATGAATTATATTTTAAATTCTAAGAGCAGTTTATTTTAAATTGGAGTCCTCAACTACTGATTAACCTTTTTACTTCAACTCCAGATTCATGTAATGATTTTCGTATATATTTAGCAAATTCCAGTGCCTGAGCACCATCACCATGAATACAGATCGTATCAGCAGTTATCGATACGTCTTTTTTATTAATGGAAGTAATCTTTCGTTCTTTAACCATGCGAACCACTCGTTTAACAGCAACGTCTTTATCTCTGATCAATGCATTAGACTCGATCCTTGAAGTTAACGTGCCATCCTCTTGATACGTCCGATCAGCAAAAACCTCACTCGCAGTGTGTAATCCGATTTCCTTACCAGCCTTAATAAGTTCACTCTCAGCTAGACCAATTAGGATTAAATCCGAATTTACTTTATATACCGCTTCGGCAATAGCTTTAGCCAATGAGCGATTTTTCACTGCCATATTATACAAAGCGCCATGCGGTTTAACATGCTGTAATTGGCCACCTTCCGCTTTTACAAACGCATGTAAAGCACCGATCTGATATACAATTAAATCATAAGTCTCTTGCGGAGAAATATCGATATTCCTTCTGCCGAAGCCCATTAAATCCTGTAGTCCAGGATGTGCACCAATACCTACATTTTTATTTAAAGCCATTGCTACCGTCTTACGCATTGTTGTCGGATCTCCAGCATGAAAGCCACAAGCAATGTTTGCAGACGTTACATAATCTAGCATTTCTTCGTCAGCGCCTTTAGTATATGTACCAAAACTTTCCCCCATATCACAGTTTATATCTACTTTATACACTAAAACTCCTCCTCAACTTTTAACGTGTGTAATATTATAAAATATTTTTGCTTTAGGAGGTTGTTCAAAACCCCATCTCTTGGCTATAACCACGAAAAGATTTTCAAGCAAGATAACTATGTAAATTATAAATAGTAGTAAAACTTCAGTGTTTATTCGTCCTTAAATTTTACGCCCTCCTACTAGAAATGCTCTTCATCTTGCTCGCAAAAATCTCGCTCAATGTGACGTGAATAGCTGCATAGGAAAACTATGAAATGACCCACCAGTTGGAAAATTTTGAAGTTGCTCAGTTTAAATGTAATATTCTTGCTTTATTTAAATATAATTAAACAGTATCTCTTATTCAAGTATTTATAGTGTAGATTAGGAGGGTTTTAAATTGAAAAATGCAGGGATAGCGGCGGTATTATCTTTTTTCATTTGTGGACTAGGACAAATTTACAACGGTCAAGTCGGGAAAGGCATTTTATTCATTATATCCTATTTTATCTCATGGTTATTAATGCTCATCATTATTGGTTTCATCACTACACCAATTTTATGGATTTGGGGTATCATTGATGCTCACAGAGCAGCCACTAAAATAAATCAACAAGTGAATCTAGAGTCGGCATAGCTTAGAAAAAAGCACACTTCATAAGGAAGCGTGCTTTTATTATAACAGGGTCTGATTTCAATTCTCTCTTACAAATATCCGCATGATCAAGTACTACTATTCATTTTCAAATTGGATACACTATTCGCCTGATAAACATATAAGCTATGATCGATCAACTTTTGATTAATATAAGCAGAGTTGCAATTCACCTCAACAAGCTGTTCCTCTTCGGCAATCTTTCGGATTTGCAGAAATCCTTATAAGATATATACTTTACAATTATTATAATGATACTAA
>NZ_JBJGXI010000095.1:0-3053 GCF_045635475.1 Radiobacillus sp. PE A8.2
GAACAAAAAATAGCGCCTAGATTATTAAATGCTTCATTATTGACCTCCCTTCGTCATCTAATGATGGTCACAACGATTATGTTTGAGCCCATTCATTTTTTAAAAGACAGCCTCCATGGCTTCACTAAATGAGTAAACTTTTCCACCAAACCCTTTAACAAATTTATTAGCATGCTCATGCCATTCAAACAGTAGTACTTGCGGTTGACAACACCCGATGTGAACAGACGTATCCATCACATACCACGTTAATGGTGCACTTATTGTTGTTTGTCTCAAAAAATCCTGACTGATTGCCTGTATGACTTCTTCTCCCAATTGTCGATGACGGAGTAAGCCACAGTGGGCGCAGCAAGCCAATTCAATTTTGTTATTTGGTAAAATGAGTCGATAGGCAAGTTTTTCATTTATCATACGACTAAAAAACACACACTCTTCTGAATTAGATGCCTCGTTTGAACGGTCTCGAACAAGAGTTATACCTCCAAACGTTTTAATGATGAATCCTTCCTCAATTATTGGCTTTAGGTCCCGATGAATAGTCATCTCAGAAACCTCAAGTTCTCTGCTTAATTCAGAAATCTTCATATTATGCTTTTTTTGGATTAAGTCTTTAATTCGATTTTGTCTTTCAACAGGTAACAAGTCTTTACACCTCCTACTCAATCATTATTGTTGGAATTTAACAATTTTAGTCATATTACAATATGATCATAAATGTCGGCAAACAATTACCCAATGAAATTAGTGTGAATGATATGTGACAATTTCAACATAAAAAAAAACAGCACTTTTAATCAATAATATAGTGCTGGATAACTAGCGATATAATTGGGACATAATTCGAAGGAGAGTATAATCCAATAAATCAACAATCCAGCCTATTTGTGAAGAGACTATTGCATTATATTACAAGCGAAAAGAGCTGACATTGAATGTTACTTTTCTAAACATTGGCTAACCCTGAAGGATATATAGGGAATCTACAGTGGTATGATGAAGCAAATGCAGTGGAATTAAAATGGGGGACTCAGCCTTAACCGACTAGCCCCCATCCGAAGTTCTTATTTTTTTGACTAGTTGTCTACTATGATAAATAACCATACTATAATTGTTAGGGTAATAAACAGCACAAAAACAAACTCTAATAAATGTACCTCAAACACGGAATTTACCTTTATATCCTTAGTAGTGATAGTTGTTGTATTGTTAATCTTTTTTTCTTCTCCAGCGTTATCTTCTGTTTCAACTTTGTTTAGGGGATGAGAAGATATTATATTTCCATCTTCATTTATTATTTCTAACGATCCGTTATCATTAACCTTCTTACTCACTTTCTCATTTAAAGAATGAGTATAGAACATTCTTTTTGGTGCTATATACTCCTGTTTATTAAGCGTAAATGTGGTTCCCTTAGAAATACTAGATGTTTCAAAGTTTTCAAAACCATAGTCTAATAGTTTAATTGTGTCATTGTATGCTGCTGATTGCATATAACTATTTAAAGTAATTACAATAAGACTTAAATTTTCTCTTTTCGCTGTCGTTGCCAAGGTAAATCCAGATTGATTAACAAAACCCGTTTTTCCACCTGTTATACCTTCATAGGGGATCTGTCTCATTAATTTGTGATGCGTGTAAAGAGTAGTATCCCAAGACTCACCGTTCCATTCTAATTTTTTTGTGCTAAATATTTGTCTGAATGTATCATTTTTAATTGCATATTGAGTTATTCTAGCCAGATCTTTTGCTGTCGTAACATGGTTAGGATCAAAAAGGCCGTGCGGATTTTCGAAGTGGGTATTCTGTACACCAATCACGTTTTTCAAATATTTGTTTATATCGGAAGAAAATTGTTCCACACTTCTACTTAGATGTTCTGCAATTGCAATACCTGTATCATTGCCAGAATTAATTAGCAATCCTTGTAGAAGTTTTTTTAATGTAACTTTTTCCCCTTCTTCTAAATATACTTTGGTTCCTTCTATATTCCTTGCCTTCTCACTAACAGTCACAATATCATCAAGGTTACCGGTTTCTATTGCATAAATAGCTGTTGCAATTTTGGTTAAACTGGCGGGATACATTTGTTCATTAGCCCTTTTTTCATAAAGAACTTTGCCAGTTTTTGAATCTATCATAATTGCAGCTTGACTAACTAACGTAGGTTGTGCAGTTCCAGATTCAGCAAATGATATAGACATAAACAGAGTATTCAATGAAACAATAGTTGTAATAAATAATATGACTTTCTTCATGTATTAACACCTACTTGTTACTTAAATAATTTAGTGACTTCCCTATTACATTTTAAATTATTTTTATCAAGAAATTATAACTTTTTGTTAGATGTAAAAAATATTTAATATTGTTAGTTGTTTGTAACACCGTATATAAAATTCTTTCATTTCATATTTTAATAGAAAACATATTTTAAAGGTGATAGTAATGTAATTCTAATTTTCGATTTAGTTCAGTTCCAACAGAAGACATTCAATATCTTTTCTCTTAACTAAGGCAAGGACATCCGACTCAAATTTAACAATTATATGGTTAGGAGTAATTTTGATAATTACTCCCACTCTAGAACATTTCTCATAAACTTTACTTTGTGAATAACTTTCTTTAATTAATGCTTTATATCCTACATGTACTTCCTTTAAATTAAAACTTCTTACCTTTATTAGCAGCTTATTTCTTTCTTTAATATAAAGACTTTTGTTTTCCATTGAATCTCACCTCAAATGAATTTGTTCAATATTAATTACTGGTCACGCTAAACAATTCTTTTAAGAACCTTCTTTGACAAAACTGAAATCTCCAAACAAATAGTCTACAATATTTTTATTTATAGCCCTTAACTCTTTTATATCAAAACAATCTTGAATACTCATCGTTATACAACTATGAAACAGTGAGATTATTTCTGTAAATGTATCTTTTTTACTTGCAATTTCTTCTTCCGTCAGGTCTTCAAATGTTTTTCCTGTTCTTGATAGTGTCATATAAGTTAATAATCCCCCTGTGTTAGCATGGTTGTCATAAGGTTCCAT
>NZ_JBJGXI010000096.1:0-2867 GCF_045635475.1 Radiobacillus sp. PE A8.2
TTCTGTTTTTTTCTCCATTTCTAAAGCAACATTTACCCAATAATGAGAGGTGATTCCTTTCTCAACATACGTATCAAAAAATATATCTGAATTCATCTTGCCCTCAACTAAAACACCTTCAACATTATTGGCAATTGCTTGCAGCCATATGTCATTCATTTTTTTGATGATCTCGATTTTTTCTAGTTCCTTGTCTTTAATAGAGTAGGATTCTGATTTGGAGAGTTCAATTGGAAATTGAGTTGTTTTATTTGCGACATAAATCCCTTGTCTTTCTGCAATATCCCAAATGAGTCCTTTAAAGTAATAAGCAATATCACTAGCTTTATTTGCTGGAATGTTATCTAGATCTTGATCAGATCGATTAAATTGCGAAACTAAGTTTTTATGTTCTTGTGCTATGTTTACAATTGAATAATTATTGTGAAAAAGCGTTTCTACTTGTTCTTGGGATAGGGAACTTGAGTTTAACAGTTCATCATATATGGTTTGATTGACTCGGATCGCACTTGTAAGTCTGGAAACGTCATTTGCGATCTGCATAGACAAATAGCTCTCATATCTTTGATTTTCTAAATATTGTCTAACTCCAAAAATACTAATAACAATAATGATAACTGCTACTATCGCATAAATAATTCGTGGCTTCATTATTAACCTCCACATAAAAATTCTATATAGCACTCTTAGCCGTTCTTCTATGCCTTTACTGTGCAAGTGAATAAACTCGCAATTCTGTAAACCTTCATACTAAAAGCATACCAGAAAATAACGATTCGATGTTCTTGTTTTTCATAATTTTTACAATTGTTATTGTGTAGTATTCGACTACGATTATTTACAAGAGTAAATTCGAACTCACAAATGTAAGATGTTATATCAATGATAAGAAAAACCCAAAGTTACACCCCTAACTTCCAAATGTATACAGCTTCAGTTATTGGAAATAATATTCCAAACGCACGATAACCGCATGGAAGTAGTGATAATGTTGGGCTTACTATATGCTGCCTTTTATATTGCGATCGCCCTAAAATGGGGGGATATAAAGGGATGGAAGAAGTATTATTCAACGATTTTGTTTTTTATTTTAGGTGATATGCTTTACCAGTGGCTATTTACAGATTTTTATCCAATGTGGAGATTTTCTCCTTATGGAATCGATGTTGAACTTGGTGTTACGAATACCTTTATTGCCTTGTCGATTATGTTGATTAAATATCCGGCAATCATTCTTGTTTATCTACATAAATTTCCGACCCAACTAAAATCGCAAATTATATATATTTTACTTTGGACACTGTTAATATCAATAAATGAGTTACTTACGTTAAGCGCTGGCGGCATCATCTATTATAATGGATGGTCCTACGCGTGGTCGGTTCTATTTGCACTCGTGATGTTTATTATATTGCGTGTCCACTTTCTAAAGCCTCTACTAGGGATCGGATTGAGTTTCGTTTTCATAGTGTTTCTATGGATCATTTTTGATGTGCCTAATGATGTTGTTTTTCGGTGAGGGACAAACCTTCATGGAAGAGATCCGAAGTGATAACCGTGCATTGCTAACTACGGAAACATATGACCACTATTTATAGCACGTAAAAGACGATTTTCCTTCACATCATCCCTGATTCGAGAGAGTAATTCTCGCCTGTTTGGGTTACCTTTATTATAATGAAGGGAATTTTAACCATAAAGTACTGTTCATGTGAATTGATAAGTACACCTTCACGACTAATAAAAGGATTAATCATTGCTAATACTATAATACAAAAATTATTTCTTAGTATAGAAAGGATGTAGGACTATTCCGAACTATATCCCCTTCATTGCACTTATCATTATTAGTATTATAGTGTTCACTTTCTCATGGCGCAAAGAATCTAACAAGAAAGTAGTTCCATTCTTCTTCTGCATATCCGGTTCAATCTTTTTATTCGAGTATGTGATTTTCGTTTTATTCGAAAGTTATCAGTACTATCCTGAAATATTCAATAATGATTACTTCGATAGTGTTCTCGGATCTAATATTTCAAATGGATTTATTGTCCCGGCAGTCGCCATTTTCATTGCCGTATTTAACCTAGGATTTTGGTGGATCATTCTCATAATCATTGGTTTTGTTGGAATAGAAGAGTTGTTTTTGTATCTAGGTGTGTATCATCATTTTTGGTGGAAAACCATCTATACAAGTATTGGCCTACTTATAAATTTCCATCTAGGAAAATGGTTGTGGCATTTGATACGCTACCATTTAAATCGGTTCACACTGCGAATATTCATACTTTATTTCGTTAACTTAGCCATGCAGGGCACTATAATGTTTTACTTAGTTGCCATTTTTCATCTGTTATTTTTCCATGTCACTTGGTATGACGACCTTTCAAGAGGTCATATTGCTTTTGTCACTTTGTATTTTTTTATTGACTCGATATTTTTTAGTTTATTAGTTGTTTCAAGGACTAATTGGTTTTTGCGAGCCTTATTCATTTTTGGCTTAACCTGTGTAAATTTATTTCTTCATAAAATAGGAATACTTGAAGTTGCTAGCATCTGGGTGTTAGCTTTATTAACGCTCATTCAAATAGGTGAATTGTACTTGCTCATCTATATGCGAAACCTTTTGTTCAAGGAGCGAATGTCTAGGTAAATTTAAAAAAGCCTATTTACTTTTTCGCTGAAATTAGTAAGAACATAGGTCTGCGCAACTCATCTTTCATTTCAGGCAAACTTGCTAACATCTCCTTAGAGGGAAATGGCTCCTTGACTGTCTTAATATGAAAGCCAGCACTAATTAAATCATTAATATAAGTAGAAAATGTGCGGTGGTATTTTATCACATTTTCAGTTAGGAAAGCTGTTTC
>NZ_JBJGXI010000097.1:0-2832 GCF_045635475.1 Radiobacillus sp. PE A8.2
CTATCGCAGCACCTATAGCAGCAGGTGAAATCAAACTATGACCACATCCATGACCGATTTCTGGAAGTGCATCATATTCCGCAATAAATGCAATAGTCGGAAGTGTTGGATCCTGTATATAGTCTGCTCGAAATGCCGTATCTAAACCGACTATTCCTAGCTCCGTTGTAAACCCTACATTTTCAAGTTCCTCACATAGCCACCTAGAAGCTTTATACTCAATTAAACTCAGTTCTGGATTGTTATGTATTTTTTTATGTAAATTAATTAATCTGCCTTTTAATAGTTCCGCTACCTCTATTACTTTATCTTTTAACTGACTGCTCATAAGCAGGTCATTCCTTTCATCGCCATTCCTTCAGCTTGTCTTCTAGACCAAAGATTTCCGTCATATTTTTTCCTGCTTTGAACTGTTCTAATCGATACAATTCATCTTCCAAATGCTTATTGGCGGCCATTAACACTTCACTAGCATATTCTCTCGGTATACAAACAACTCCATCTTCATCTCCAACAATCATATCCCCAGGATTAACGGAAACACCGCCGCATTGAATAGGTACATTGATTGCACCTGGTCCTCTGGAACCAAATAGTTTCATACAGATTGATTTACTAAACACAGGAAAACCCAAGTCTATAATACCTCTCGAATCACGAATAGCACCATCCACCACGACTCCATTTATCCCATTTTCCTGCATGTAGTGACTTAGTCGTTCACCGATACATGCTACATCTTTCACTCCACCAGCGTCTATTACTATAACATCTCCCGGCTTGGCAACTTCTATTACTTTCTGAACATATAGAGCGTCTCCCGGACGAGTTAACACCGTCACGGCTGGACCTGCAATTTTCATCCCAGCTGTGATCGACTTTATTTGATAGTTCATTAATCCCTGCGCAGACATGGAGTCTCCTATCTTACACGTATCATGCTTTTTAAGTTTATCTACTATATCTTGGGGTGTTCTTTCAATTTCAAAATTAATTTCACCATGTAATTGATGCTTATCCATTTTGCAACCCCTTCTGTAGTAAAATTTATTTAGTAAATTTAATTTACAAAATAAATTTTACCACCACCCCTATGGACTGTCAATATAATTGTTAGAATATTCTATTTTTTTAAATCATTCAATATAAACGTTTGTATTATAGGTGCGAAAGCATATTTTTTTAGTTGTTTATCACATTTGAAGATAGATTTAGTTAATTTCATTTACAAATAATTTGATATTGCTTACAATTTAACTAACAAGAAATAGGGAAACCTCTCCTCATTTCGCATAGAAAGGGTGAGATATCGTTGGGATACATCGGAACAAATGGGAATTTTCATTTAATGAAGTCATTAAACCTCGAAAAAATTTTAAAAATGATTATAATTAACCAACCTATATCAAGAGCCAAGATAGCTTCACTTAGTGGGATTAATAAGGTAACTGTCTCGAATTGTATTGATTACTTTTTGGAAAAGGGAATTATTCACGAGATTGGTACATCGGGAGTATCGCGCGGAAGACCTGCAAAGCTTTTAAGTATTAAAGGTGATGCTGGAGTAATTATTGGATTAGATACTGATATTTACCTATGCAGGGTACTTGTCACAGACCTTTCAGGTAAAAATTTAGAACAACGAACATTGCCATTGAATCATAACAAACCCGAAACATTTCTTTCCTTTATAGAAAATACTGTAAAACAATTGAAAATTAAATACAGTCATTATCAATTAGGTGTGGTTGGATTTGGAATCGCTTTACCGGGACATTATAATATTCTAACTGGTGAAATTGAGTATGTGGGAAATTTTAAATACTGGGATGGATATCCAATAAAAGCAGAAATAGACAAGCTAAACCTTGATATTCCCTTTTTTATAGATACAATTGCGAATGCTGGCGCAAGAGGTGAAATTCATTTTGGTCAATCAAATGTTTCCAAGGACCTGGTGTTTATTAGTAGCTTTTGGGGGTTAGGAGTAGGAGTCTATACAAAGGGAAGCATTTTCTCTGGCAATTCTGGATTTGCCGGAAGGTTAGGACATTCTACCATTCATATTAATGGAAGAAAGTGTGTTTGTGGTAATAACGGATGTTGGGAAACTTATGCATCTACCAAGGCTTTATATGAGCAGTTGTATCCAAATCAACCGAATAGTCGTGAAATCATCCAAGCTATGATAAATAATTTAGACCACAATGATCCTAAAATGACACAGGCTCTCCATGAGCTGTCTTACTACCTTGTTATGGGACTTGTTAACATTGTCAATGCCTATAACCCAAATGAAATTTGTATAGGTGGATACTTAGGACTACTATTAACTAATATGCGCTCTACAATAAAAAGTAACCTATACGAAAGGATTCCACAGCATTTTTCAAGGGATCTAGAAGTATATTGCTCGTCACTCGGAGAATTTGGAGCATCCTACGGCGCCGTGTCTATCGTCAAAGACCACCTCTCAGATATTTTCATAGAATTATAGGACTGGGACTCGAAACAATAAAATCACTTGTTTCTGCGGTGTATATTCATTGTAGATTTCCTTAGTGCGATTACTCGCCCCACCGAAAACATTTGGACTGAACCGCAGGACCAGAGTAGGCTTCGAAGCTTTACCTCGAACGAAGAAAATTGTTCTATATTTTCGATGGAGTAAGGAAACATGCCCCTGCACAAGGGGTATGTCGACGTTGGACGACAAGTCCGCTTTTAGTCGACCTTCCATAAAACCTGAACCGATATTGACTTATCGTGTCATGTGGTGAGGGAAGTCTCGCTAGTCGCTGGCCGTGGCTAAATAACTCAGCAAGATATCCG
>NZ_JBJGXI010000098.1:0-2223 GCF_045635475.1 Radiobacillus sp. PE A8.2
AAAAAAAATACATAAAATATGGGACTTTTTTTGTTCTAGATCGTCTTTGCTAATGAAGAGCAGTTGCAGACGGAGTGAGGTGGCATGATGGACAATTATTTCGATCCCGCTGAATCTATCGATAAAATGAGTAAGGATGAAGCAATCGAATGGATTATGGATACACATGGTGAGAAAATCAAACGATTCATTTACACGTATGTGAAAAATCGCAGTCAAACCGATGACCTGTTTCAAGACGTATTGTTTGCTGTATACCGACAGCTGCATACGTTCAAACAGCAGTCATCATTCAAAACATGGTTGTATCGGATTGCGGCGAACAAATGCAAGGACTATTTGCGATCACCAATCCACCGGCTAATCATTTGGAAAGCCCAGGTGATAGAAAGAGCAGACGATAGAACACCAGAGCAATCGTTGATGTTAGATGAGCAAAAACAGGCATTGTTGACGAAGATGTTGCAGTTGCCAATCAAGTATCGCGAGGTGTTGATTTTGCAATATTATCAAGAATTTTCTATTAATGAGATCAGCGAACTGTTAGGCATAAATCCTTCAACGGTAAAAACACGCATCATGCGTGCCAAGGAAAAGCTGAAGGATGAGTTAAAGGAGGATTTTTTGTATGAGTAAATTATCCAAAGATGATATCGACGAATTTCTTGGCAATGACTCATTTTACTCCGATCAAGATAAACAACGTTTTTTTAATAAACTTCATAGGCAACAAAGGAAAAAGAGCTGGATGCCGAAAGTAGCGACAGCGGTTATGGCATGCGTTATTTTATTTGTGGGTTTTCAATTTAGTAAGGAATATTTGGGCTTTTATTTTGGAGCAGATCAAGCGGAACATAAGTGGGAAACAGCGGAATTACTAAATGACGTTGAAAGTTATTATATAGAGAAAACACCAGGGTTAGCCCGTGCAGAAGAACTCGGCTTAGTTATGGAAGTGAATTTTACTAGTTATTTAGATAATGGTGTCAAGCTTCATATCGATAAAATTTGGTACAATTCCAAAGATGTGTATTTATTTTATTATATTTCGATGGACGATTTGGGAGTGCTGATGGAAGGTGCGGATCGTGGACCGAGGATAACGAGGATGTCGGTATCTCAAGATGACGAAGGCAAATACCCATATCAGAATCTACCGCTTTATACAATGAACATGGCTATGAACGATGGTATTATTTATAAAGATCGCTTTTACCATCGTATATCGTTTTCACCAATTCATGGAGAGGATAATGAAGCATTAACAGAATTAAACGATATTTTAGATGTCGATATTACAGCTGATCTGTTTGGGGAAGAAGTTACGGCAAATCAAGTTGCTATACCAGTTGAGTACGATAAAAATAAAGAATACGTGTATACAAGCCCGATCAATCAAAAAGTTGAGAAGGAAGGTATCGAGCTCGTATTTTATACGATTGATATTGGTGTTACAGAAAACCAATTATTCGGTCGTGTGATTATCGCAAATGGTGACCGTTTACGAAGTATCGATGCAACGATAACAACAGATCGAGGAGAGAGCCATAGAATCCGTGGTTATGTTACCGATTGGGATCAACCAGAACAATTTAGTTTTGAGATTCCGCCCTTTAATTATGAGCCTGAGAATGTAACGATTACAGTAAACTCCGTAGAGATGATTAGTGATGAATCATTCGATTTTTCAATAGATATTTCCGATTATGAGGAAAAAATGAAGCAGTTTAATAACTCTTATGAAGTAAGTCCACACGAGCCCATCGGAGAGATTATGGATACAAAAATTTATTTGGATCGGTTACTTTACGATGAACGCGGTATTAATTTTGACATTTTGTATGAACCAGAGGTGCCGAATCAGACGAAGAAATTGTTAGAGGATACGCCAGCAACAACCGAGGAACCTATCATTGCTGATCAGCCACTCTTGATGTCAGCCTACAACGAACAAGGGAAGTCTGCATCATACGGGCAACGAGGAAGCGGACCAGGGCATCGCTTCGGAATTTTCTTAGAGAAAGAATTTGTAGAAATTTCTAATTCAGTCGATATAACTATAAATAATCTGTTGTATCAAGTGAAGATGGATGCGTCGGTGACGAGTTCGGTTAGTGAAGAATAGACGCTAGCAATTTCTCCTCAATACAAAAGCATCGCATTTTGCGGTGCTTTTTGTTTGGATAAAAGAGTAAAACTGAGTCCCCATTAGGAAGAGTTTCC
>NZ_JBJGXI010000099.1:0-1962 GCF_045635475.1 Radiobacillus sp. PE A8.2
GGGAGTTTGACACTTAAATACCAAAAAAACACGTAAAAGCCTTGATATGGCTTTATTTTTTTGTCAAATTTTTCAGTTTATTATTTCGTAACATTTCGTAATGTGATATAATAGTTATAATAACAGTCATTTTTCGGAGGTTTCTGCATATGCGGATAAAAGTCAGCCGTTCTAAGAATTCGGAATCATATTTTGTAATTAAAGATATTTACAAAAACAAGAAACGAACCACTAAAGTGGTAGAAGCGTTGGGGAACCGAGAAGACATTGAACGAAAACATCCAGGTGTGGATCCCTTGGAATGGGCCAAGAACTACGCCCGAAAATTAAAGGAAAATGAGAAACAGAAAAAGGCAAAAATCATGGTAGCCTACGATCCAAATAAAGTAATACCTAAGGAAGCGCAGCGTTCTTTTAATGTTGGCTATCTCTTCTTACAATCTATTTACTATCAATTGAAACTTGATGCCGTTTGCCAACAAATTTCGGAGAAACGTGACTTCTCGTTTGATTTGAATACCATTCTTTCCCGTTTAATTTACATGAGGATTCTGCACCCAGCTTCAAAAAAAGGCACTTTTGAACGGGCTAATGAGTTACTGGAACCACATTTGGTGGAAGCACAACACATTTATCGTGCACTGGACGTTCTCGCCGAAGAATCGGATGGAATCGAAGAAGCCGTCTATAAAAACAGTTTGAAGGTTGTCGATCGAAACACGTCCATTTTGTATTACGACTGCACGAATTTTTACTTTGAAATCGAAGAGGCTGATGGCCTCAAGCAATATGGCGTGTCAAAAGAAAACAGGCCCAATCCGATCGTGCAGATGGGACTTTTTATGGACGGCGACGGACTACCTCTCGCGTTCGTGATAAATCCAGGAAATCAAAACGAACAACCGACCTTAAAACCGTTGGAAAAAAGAATCATTAAAGATTTTAAACTTTCCAAATTTGTAGTCTGTACCGACGCCGGCTTATCTTCTCATGAAAATCGCTTGTATAATTCCATGGGAAACCGTGCATTCGTGACTACCCAATCCATTAAAAAACTAAAGAAACACTTAAAAGAATGGGCCCTAAATCCAGAAGGATGGATCCCTGCGAACCGTTCTAGGGAAGGAAAGAGGACAAAGGTACACATCAATTTACAGGAGTTGGACTTGGAGAAGAACAACCAAACCTATTACAAAGAACGGTGGATTCATGAAAATGGCTTCGAACAGCGCTTGGTCGTCACGTTTTCACCGAAATATAAGCGATACCATCAAAGCATTCGAAAAAAGCAGATTGAGCGAGCTATGAAGAAAATGGAGAGGCCAACCAGCTTAGAGAAAAAAAGGGCGAATGACCCCGCGCGATTTATTCAATCTACACATGTTACCCCAGATGGAGAAATCGCGGAAAAAGCAAGTTATACACTAAAAGAGGATCAAATTAAGGAAGAATCCATATATGACGGGTTTTATGGGGTGTGCACCAACCTGGAAAGCACAGTGGAGGAGATTATCCAGATCAACCAACGCCGTTGGGAAATCGAAGAGACTTTTCGAATTTTAAAAAGTGAAATGCGATCCAGGCCAGTTTTTGTTCGAAAAGATGAACGAATCAAAGCGCACTTTCTAACGTGTTTCCTCTCTCTATTGGTCTATCGCATTTTGGAGAAAAAATTGGATGAATCCTTTACCTGTCCAGAAATCATTCAAACCTTACGTGATATGAACGTTCTGGAATATGCTGGGGAAGGCTATATTCCCGCCTACACACGAACGGAATTGACAGATCAATTACATGATGTGTTTGGCTTTCGAACCGATACGGAGATTATCGAGCAAAAAAAAATAAAAAAAATTTTAAAACAAACCAAATCCTAAAAAAGTACGCATTTTTCTAACCAAAAAAAACCACAAGAACGCTTGTCATTACAGCGTTCTTGTGGTTTTAACTGTCAAACTTGAG
>NZ_JBJGXI010000100.1:0-1574 GCF_045635475.1 Radiobacillus sp. PE A8.2
TAAGAAAAACCGGGCATAAACCGCCCGGTCCTTTTTTAGTTAGAGGACATCCGATATTTTGTATTCCTGACCGTGTATTCCTTTGTAGTACTCAGGATACATATCTCCCCCACATTGTTCACACCTAAACTGAGGTGGGGATGCAGGATCGCCACCATCCATTAAGTCAAAGTCTTGAACCACGTCATACGGTATTCTCTCTTCTTCATGACACGTTAAACAAATGAAGTTGACGGATGTTTTCTTTTTCTTTAAATGATCGGTTCCTTTTTTCTTTTTCTTCCCTCTTTTGTGGTGTTTGGACACTGGAGTAATACTCAATCACCCTTTCTAAGTAGTTTCTTGCTTCTTTCGTCAAAGCGACCTTTATTTCTAGTTTTCCGTTCTCAAGACATACTTCTCCCATATATTCATAATAATTTTCACAATGAGGACAGACAAGGGGATCCTTTTTTCCACTTGCTACAATTCTTTCTCTCCACGTCTGACGACGTAAAGTCTTTTTAACTTTTATTATCCAACGTTTTGTATTTTGTTGCCAAGTAACAAGTATCTTCTTACATAAGTTCTTGCTTCTTCTAGAATACATTCCGTAATGTCTTATTGTTTTGAATTGCTCATCTGGTATATGACGAATTAAACGTGATATAAATTCTTCCACGCTTACTTTCTCTTTCTTTTCTATTCCATCTGTCTTATCTATATATTTAAACGTCACGTACTGACCATCATATTCCTCGATTCGATTAATACCTATCGCAGGTCGACGAATATAACGGCCAATATAACGTAGCTGTTCTTTTATCTTGCCTCGCTGTTTTGGGGCATATACATAGAAGCCTTCACCATTATTGGTAAACGCCTTTTGTAATCTGGGTTGTATTCTCTTTTTCTCTTTTTCAGTAACTCCTTTACGTATTAATTTTAAAACTACTGTTTGCCATTGTTTTCTAAGCATCGCAAAAGGTAGAAAATCATACTGTTTCCATTTTCCTTTTTTCGTTAACCCACCCATCGTTACTAACATATGAACATGTGGGTTAAAGTTAACTCTTGAACCGAAGGTGTGTAATCCTGCAATAATTCCTGGAGTTACTTTTGCTTTCTTTTTGAAAAACTCTGATATTATTCTAGCTGCTTCATCCATTAAATCTTTTAATAAGTGACGATGAAGAAGAAATACATCTCTTAACCCCTCATCTATCGTAAATATTACATGGCGATGATTTACTTGAAGGACATCTTCTGTAAGTAATCTACTCCATTCCTCGCTCTCTCCCACAGAACAAGTTGTGCAAAATCGCCCCTTACAACGGTATGGTACTTTTCTAACATCATGGCAACCTTCACACACGAATAGCTTAAATCCTTTTTTAATGTCCCCACAATCCCGAAACTTTTCAACCTCCTTGGTCACGATTGGACGAATTTTAGCTCCGTGCTTCTTCTTGAAAGACTCCCAGTGACTATTTTTATCAAAAAAAATCTGTCTAAGAATATTTGCTTCCATAAAAAGAAAATACCACAGTTTGAAAGACTGTGGTAGACCGAAAATTATATACTTTCTTATCTTT
>NZ_JBJGXI010000101.1:0-1338 GCF_045635475.1 Radiobacillus sp. PE A8.2
ATTAATGGTGGAGCCTAGCGGGATCGAACCGCTGACCTCCTGCGTGCAAAGCAGGCGCTCTCCCAGCTGAGCTAAGGCCCCATTTTAAAAATAGATCACTTACTTATATTAACTCAAATCAATGTGCTTTATTTCACTCTCGTAAAAAGTGGTCGGGAAGACAGGATTCGAACCTGCGACCCCTTGGTCCCAAACCAAGTGCTCTACCAAGCTGAGCTACTTCCCGTTAATGGCGCGCCCGAGAGGAGTCGAACCCCTAACCTCTTGATCCGTAGTCAAACGCTCTATCCAATTGAGCTACGGGCGCATGGTGCCGAGGGCCGGACTTGAACCGGCACGATAGTCACCTACCGCAGGATTTTAAGTCCTGTGTGTCTGCCAATTCCACCACCCCGGCATGGCAAAATATTCTGGAGCGGAAGACGGGATTCGAACCCGCGACCCCCACCTTGGCAAGGTGGTGTTCTACCACTGAACTACTTCCGCAAAAAACTTTGGTGCGGGTGGAGGGACTTGAACCCCCACGTCATAAGACACTAGATCCTAAGTCTAGCGCGTCTGCCAATTCCGCCACACCCGCAAAATGAAATTGTTTTGTTTTCGCAATTAATCAAGTTTATCTTACTTCCGCAAAAAACTTGATGAGCCATGAAGGATTTGAACCTTCGACCCTCTGATTAAAAGTCAGATGCTCTACCGACTGAGCTAATGGCTCACTAATAAACTTGTTAATGATGATTGAAAATGGTGCCGGCCAGAGGACTTGAACCCCCAACCTACTGATTACAAGTCAGTTGCTCTACCAATTGAGCTAGGCCGGCTTGAATGGTGGAGGATGCAGGGCTCGAACCTGCGACCCCCTGCTTGTAAGGCAGGTGCTCTCCCAGCTGAGCTAATCCTCCACTAAATAATATTAATATACAAGCCTGGCGACGTCCTACTCTCACAGGGGCGCGTGCCCCAACTACCATCGGCGCTGGAAAGCTTAACTACTGTGTTCGGTATGGGAACAGGTGTGACCTCTCCGCCTTTACCACCAGACCTTATATCTTATTTTAAAGACAAGATATATTATATTAACATTTACTCAAAAATGCAAGTGCTTTTTTAAAGTAATTCTTACACCTTGAAAACTAGATAAGAATTGACAATCAAACAAACACGTTTAACGCAATCTAGCTACAGCTCCTAGAAGCTAGCGTATAGTTAATCCATCATTTCGCACTCAAAGTTCAGAGTACTACATGCTGTCTTATCTATCCGTACGCTTCTGATCAGTCGCTTCCGCTTTTTAATATAGATAAGTCCTCGATCTATTAGTATCCGTCAGCTGCACGT
>NZ_JBJGXI010000102.1:0-1287 GCF_045635475.1 Radiobacillus sp. PE A8.2
TGCCTTTACTGATACTAGAACCTCCGCATTCGGATCAGGGATTGAAGAATCTCTCACCAAATCAAAACTGATAATATGGGCTACAGAAGTTGTATGTGTTGCTTTATATACAAGGTAGAGATCGTGCGTTCCTTCAACCGTACTGATTGGAACATTCAATTTTTCTACAACATCAAACGTCCCCTCACTATCTGTGATTTCGTAAGAGCCGATTAATTCTCCACCCTTGCTATCTAGTCTTAATTCCACAGAACCACCATTTTTATTTGTAGCTTGTGTAAATACAATATCCGTTGCTCCAGTAAAATCAATATTTTCATAAGCTGTCCATCTACCGTCTCTTGTTCCACCTAAGTGCATTTGACCTTGGTATTCCGTTGCAGCATCAGTATACTCAAATGCCATCATGTTTTCTACACTTTTCTCAACGCTAAACTCTTCAGCTTTTACAGATACTAGTACCTCCGCATTTGGATCAGGAATACTTGAATCGTCACCTGGATTATCAGTAATTACCGCTGCTTCAAAGGCTGCTGATGCTTGATTTAACGTTATTACTGCTGCATCTACTTCTGCTTGATCTGCCTCATTATCTGCTAATACTGACTCTGCATCAGCAATTGCCGCTTCTAATGCATCTACTGCTGTTTGTGGATATTCGCCTTCTTCTTCTCCCACTTCAGCATTTGATACTTTGTCATTCGCTTCACTAATCGCACTGGATAATACAGTTGTATCTAATGATGCTTCCGTAATAACAGCAGCTTTAAATGTTGTTACTGCTTGGTCTAATGATGTTACTGCTCCATCTACTTCCACTTGGTCGGCATCATTACCTGCTAACACTGACTCTGCATCAGCAATTGCCGCTTCTAGTGCATCCACTGCAGCCTGCGGATATTGACCTACTTCATCGCCAACTACTGCTTCTTCTACTAAACTATTTGCAGTAGAAATCACTTCAGATAAAGCAGTAGTATCCGTCTCTTCATCACTTGTTGCTACAGTATTATAGCGCATGAGTGTTTGATCTGGACCACCACTAAACCAGATACGACCTTGATGATCTTCTACTACTCTTCTTACATTAGCACTTTGGAAAAGAGTTGTTAGATTTTTGTCCGCATCTAATCGGAACAAGCGATTCCCTGCACTACCATACACATTGCCGTCTTGAGCAAGTAACATGGAGCCATATACACCCCAACTATGACTTTGCCCAACGTCATCGTACAAGGTTTGCGTAGTTACCTCTTTTGTATTTGTATCATATACAAACAGGTCTCC
>NZ_JBJGXI010000103.1:0-1283 GCF_045635475.1 Radiobacillus sp. PE A8.2
GTCACCACGCTTCCACCTCGAACCTATCAACCTCATCGTCTCTGAGGGATCTTACTCATTTAAAATGATGGGAAGTCTCATCTTGAGGGGGGCTTCATGCTTAGATGCTTTCAGCACTTATCCCTTCCACACGTAGCTACCCAGCTATGCTCTTGGCAGAACAACTGGTGCACCAGCGGTGTGTCCATCCCGGTCCTCTCGTACTAAGGACAGCTCCTCTCAAACTTCCAGGCGCCCACGACGGATAGGGACCGAACTGTCTCACGACGTTCTGAACCCAGCTCGCGTACCGCTTTAATGGGCGAACAGCCCAACCCTTGGGACCGACTACAGCCCCAGGATGCGATGAGCCGACATCGAGGTGCCAAACCTCCCCGTCGATGTGGACTCTTGGGGGAGATAAGCCTGTTATCCCCGGGGTAGCTTTTATCCGTTGAGCGACGGCCCTTCCATGCGGCACCGCCGGATCACTAAGCCCGACTTTCGTCCCTGCTCGACTTGTAGGTCTCGCAGTCAAGCTCCCTTCTGCCTTTACACTCTACGAATGATTTCCAACCATTCTGAGGGAACCTTTGGGCGCCTCCGTTACTCTTTAGGAGGCGACCGCCCCAGTCAAACTGCCCACCTGACACTGTCTCCGGACCGGATCACGGTCCTGGGTTAGAAGGTCAGTACAGTCAGGGTGGTATCCCACCGGCGCCTCCACGTAAGCTAGCGCTCACGCTTCTCAGGCTCCCACCTATCCTGTACAAACTGTACCAACATTCAATATCAGGCTACAGTAAAGCTCCACGGGGTCTTTCCGTCCTGTCGCGGGTAATGCGCATCTTCACGCATAGTATAATTTCACCGGGTCTCTCGTTGAGACAGTGCCCAAGTCGTTGCACCTTTCGTGCGGGTCAGAACTTACCTGACAAGGAATTTCGCTACCTTAGGACCGTTATAGTTACGGCCGCCGTTTACTGGGGCTTCGGTTCAAAGCTTCGCTCCGAAGAGCTAACATTTCCCCTTAACCTTCCAGCACCGGGCAGGTGTCAGCCCCTATACTTCGCCTTTCGGCTTCGCAGAGACCTGTGTTTTTGCTAAACAGTCGCTTGGGCCTTTTCACTGCGGCTTCTCATGCAAGAAGCACCCCTTCTCCCGAAGTTACGGGGTCATTTTGCCGAGTTCCTTAACGAGAGTTCTCCCGCTCACCTTAGGATTCTCTCCTCGCCTACCTGTGTCGGTTTGCGGTACGGGCACCTTAGACCTTACTAGAGGCTTTTCTTGGCAGTGTGAAATCC
>NZ_JBJGXI010000104.1:0-1222 GCF_045635475.1 Radiobacillus sp. PE A8.2
CTTTTCGTAATTCCTCATAGCGATTCATTGCTTCTAAAGAATTTCTGAATCTGTCTATAATTACTACGTCGTCAATAACGAACAGTGCCAGGCACTGTTCGTGTTACGTTGTAAACGTTAAATACTGCGCCATGATATACTACATATAAGCAATGTTATGTTCGTTATTATCATACATACGATTTAATTCAATATTAGCTAAATCCAACACTTTGTTTCCAGCCTCTAAAGTATTAACATAATTCGTTTTCATCGCAGATAGGTGACTTTTTGTGATTTTCTCTGTCGATAATACATCTTCTAATAAATAATCATTTAAGACAGTTGCCGAAGATAAGGTAGATACTTCGTTGGTTAGTTGATGTGACAAATACTTTTCATATTTATTATTTTGTTTAAAATGAATGTAGCCAAATACAGCTGAACTAATTAATAGCAATAATATTAATGCATTAATTCCTAAGAAGATTTTCTTTCGCATTCAAATCACCTTTCTATAAATTATAAATCCTTATTCAAGAAAACTGCCACGTTAAGAACAGTGCCAGGCACTGTTCGTATTATAGCTCCCGTTTGTTTAAGTGTGATCATTCACTATTGATAAAAAAGAGTGAATGACACAATGTATCATTCACCCTTTTTTTAATTTGTTATAAATTTCTTAAGTAACTTTATATCTGTTTCATGCTCAGCTACTTTTACAGCTATACTTTCGACACTGGTTTGTTTTTCAGTATTACTAGCAACTTGCTTAGATACGTTATCTAATTTTTCTATAATAACTTGTTGTCCACCTTCAAGTCTTACCAAACGCTCATTTATAGGTTGTAACTTCTCGTCTAACAAGGATGAAAACATTTGAATTAATTCTTTATTGTCCATATCCTCACCACCTAAACTTATTATACCAACTTTTTTTTATTTTGTCGTAATATATAATAAATCTCTATACATTTATGTAACTTCCTTGATTATTTTGTTAAATTCATCAACAGTTAGATCCAATTGATTTAACAAAAAGCCAATCCCATATCAAAAAGACGCCTTCTTATTAAAGAAAAGCGCTCGCGTGTTGAATCGATAAACATTTACATGATAATTCGTTAATTAGTACTACTAGCCCACAAAAGGTAAATCCTAGCCCCATATTATTTCGATTTATAAACCAGCATTTTATTCGTATCGATAATGAGCTTTGCAGAACAGATAAAGTCAAACCCCA
>NZ_JBJGXI010000105.1:0-1160 GCF_045635475.1 Radiobacillus sp. PE A8.2
AAAAGCTTAGTTTTTAGTTCTTTAGGAAATGGATAACTGTTTTTGTAACCACTCCAATAATAGTACTCTTCTATTCCCTGAAGTTCCTTTCTCGTTATCGTGGCCATGAAATTACATGCCTAATCCATGACGTTCACGCATAGAAACATCTCCGTCTATTAGAATTTGATAGGAATCATGGATAATACGGTCTAGAATTGCTTCCGCAATTGTTTCATTCCCTAGTTTTATATGCCATCCACTAGGGTCTACTTGCGAACAGAAAATTGTTGAAGCTGCTTTATGACGAGATTCTGTGACTTCTAATAGAATTGCTGCTTCCTCTGTTGATAACTCTGTCAGTAACCATTCATCAAGGATAAGTAAATCAACTTTCGTATATTTTTTGATTAATTTTCGATAACTTCCATCTGTAGCTAATTTTGCAAGAGACAGTTCATCTAACAATTCCGGTAAGCGAATGTATTTAACATGATAAGATTGGCGACAAGCCGAGACTCCAAACGCCGTAGCTAAAAATGTTTTTCCAGAACCAGTAGGTCCTTTCAAAATGACATTGTGACTGTCATGGATATAAGTACCGCTGGCCAGTTTTAGTATCAAACTCTTATCTAGTCTTCGGTCTTCGTGATACTCCAAATCTTCCACACATGCATTTGAATTTATAAAACTGGCTGTCTTAATCAATCGTTGAAGCTTATTACTCTTACGACGGGAATATTCTAAATCGATGAGTAAACTAAAACGTTCTTCAAAACTCATCTTCTGAAACTCTTTATTCACGGATTGTTCCTTATAGGCTTCCGCCATTCCGCTAAGTTTCATTTCGTGTAATTTTGTTAATGTTTGTTCATTCATCATTTATCCGTTCCTCCATAGTAAGAAGCTCCACGTGTGAAGCCATAATCGTTTTTGCTGATATCTGTTTGACGTTTTAATTCTTGCTCGGCATCATTCTTCTTATTGTTCTTTAAAATCGTTTGAATACTTTTGACCGTAGGTCTTTTAGTCATCGTAAGTACCATTTTACATGCACGTTCTATTTCATATTTTGTGTAACGACGCTCAGATTTTTTCAAAGAAAATATAGACTGTAACGCTTGCTTTTCTGTTTGTGAATGATCTAAAAGATATCGTATGACACTCAAAGTTGATGCCCC
>NZ_JBJGXI010000106.1:0-1113 GCF_045635475.1 Radiobacillus sp. PE A8.2
CTTAGACGGTTAGAATAACGCAACACTCCATATTGTGGTAAAATATGAGTATCATTTTAAATAGATATGGAGATTCCAATGCGTACAAAAAACCGTCTAATTTCTAAAGAAACAAAATACTATAAGCCTGAATTTCAAAATTGCCCACATTGTGATTCCAAATTGAATTACTGCCATACGGTATCCCGAAAAACAATCTCGACTTTGGAAGGTGTCTACACTGTAGTAAATATGGGATATCGTTGTTCAAACGAACATTGTTCAAACGCAGATACCGTTTATCGCTCAGCTCAAGCTGAACAGCTAAGTATGAAACATATTACCTATGGAACAGATGTCCTTGCTTACGTGGGTCAATTACGATTTGAAGAACATAAGACACGTAGTGAAATTATGGAACTATTAAATGAACGTGGAATTACTGTTTCCGATCGGCACGTTCAAAAACTATACGAGCGTTATGCTGTGCTACTTCGGTCAAGTTCTGAAAGTTATGCAAAGGAAAAGCTTACAAAGGTAGTGGAACAACATAATGGCATTATTTTATCTATGGATGGAGTCCAACCCGAAAAAGGAAATGAGACTCTTTATGTTATACGTGAAGTATTAAGTGGAACAATTGTTGCCGCAAAAAACGTTAAAAGTAGCGCGACAAGTGAATTAATGGAGTTTATCAAGCCCGTCCTAGATTATGGTTTCCCAATCCTTGGGTTTGTAAGTGATGGACAACAGTCGATTCGATTGGCGTTTGAAAAGTTGTCACCAGACACTCCTTATCAATACTGTCAATTTCATTATTTAAAAGATATTGCCAAGCCAGCTGTGGATAAAGATCGAAAGTTAAAAGTGAATGTAAAAAAGAAGTTACGGGGCATTCGAGATATCGAGAAAAAAGCTTCTAAGGCTTCTACCTTAGAGGAAGAAATGGCTCTTGAGTATGCTGCAGCTCTACGAGCTGTAATACTAGAAGATGGAAGCCCACCTTTAGAACTTCCAGGAATCAAGGTTTATGATCGAACAAAAATGATCCAAAAATCCCTTGAAAAGTGCCTGGGTAAAAAAGGGGACTCCTCTACTTGAAAAGCTGTTCAGAATAGTCAGTATTGTTGATAA
>NZ_JBJGXI010000107.1:0-1088 GCF_045635475.1 Radiobacillus sp. PE A8.2
GGGAAGATGCTCCTTTAAGTATTGAAGCATCGGAATCAATGTTGTTGTGTCGTTTCGATCGGAAAACGCATTGATCCCAACGATAAATTCCGCATCCACGGCAGCTTGGACATTGTAGCCTGGTTTGAGTTGACCATTCCGCATATGATCATCTTTCATTCGCATAAACGTGGCATCATGATCCGTTTTGGAATAACTGTTTCGTTTCTCTCCCATAATCTGATTAGAAGCATCATATTGTTCTTTGCGTTGAAGCATTTCCTTTACTTGTTCATGATAACGTTGAAGGACGGATTTTCTTTTCCCTTTTCCATAGACAAACATGATTGTTTCTTCTTCCTGTACTTTCTCCAGGAAGTCGAAAACCTTTTTCAAATCTTCTAAAAAGGTCTCATAAGGACTTGTGAAAACCTGACAGTACGTCGTATTGATCTGTTCCAGAAGGGCTTGCCATTTGACATACATCTTGGCTTCATGTTTTGTGATCGCTTTTTTCCATACGAAAGAATACCGATTGGCATACGCTTCGATTTTTGTGCCATCTATATAGATTGTTTCACCAGTAATTGCTTCTTGTTGATAGAGCCACACTACTTGTTGGAAGAAGAGCTGTTCCATCACCGTATCAGTCAGATATTTTTGCTTGAATCGACTGATGGTAGAATGATCAGGAGCTGTATACCCCTGAAGAAGCCAACGAAAATTGATATCCCGGCGACATGCTTTTTCTATATCCCGGCAAGAATAGATTTTTTGCGAGGCTGCGTAGGTGATGACCTTAAATAGAATGACTGGATCGACTGCCGGTTTTCTCCCTTTGGAAGAGTATGCCTGTAATAGTTCGCTATAATCCATCCTTTCACATAAGAGGCAGTGGAGCCGTACCGAATCATCCGCAGGTATCATTTCTTCTACATCCAACGGTAAATATAATTGATAATTGGCTGCAGTTTGCGTATACTTGGTTTGTGTTATTTTTTTACTTGTCATAAATTAATAATACACGAGAGCAGACCCTTTGTGGTCTGTTTTTTTGTGTACACAAAAAAACTGTTGCACGATCAGTTACCTGATTGTGCAACAGCCCC
>NZ_JBJGXI010000108.1:0-1054 GCF_045635475.1 Radiobacillus sp. PE A8.2
AATAGATAGGGAGATTCCAATGCGTACAAAAAACCGTCTAAATTCTAAAGAAACAAAATACTATAAACCTGAATTTCAAAATTGCCCACACTGTGATTCCAAACTAGTATACTGTCACACGGTGTCTCGAAAAACTATCTCTACTATGGAAGGTGTTTACACCGTAGTAAATATGGGATACCGTTGTTCAAACGAGCACTGTTCAAATCTAGACACCGTTTATCGTTCAGCTCAGGCTGAACAGCTAAGTATGAAACATATTACATATGGAACTGATGTACTTGCTTACGTGGGTCAATTACGATTCAAAGAACATAAGACACGTAATGAAATTATGGAACTATTAAATGAATATGGAATTACTGTTTCCGATCGACACGTTCAAAAACTTTACGAGCGTTATGCTGTGCTACTTCGGGCAAGTTCTGAAAGCTATGCAAAGGAAGAACTTTCAAAGGTAGTGGCACAACATGGGGGCATTATTTTATCAATGGATGGAGTCCAACCCGAAAAGGGAAATGAGACACTTTATGTTATACGTGAAGTATTAAGTGGAACCATTGTTGCCGCAAAAAACGTTAAAAGTAGCGCAACTAGTGAATTAATGGAGTTTATCAAGCCCGTCCTAGATTATGGTTTCCCGATCCTTGGGTTTGTGAGCGACGGACAACAGTCAATTCGATTGGCGTTTGAAAACTTGTCACCAGACACCCCTTATCAATACTGTCAGTTTCATTATTTAAAGGATATTGCCAAGCCAGCTGTGGATAAAGATCGAAAGTTAAAAGTGAATGTAAAAAAGAAATTACGGGGCATTCGAGATATCGAGAAAAAAGCTTCTAAGGCTTCTACCTTAGATGAAGAAACGGCTCTAGATTATGCCGCAGCCCTAAGAGCTGTACTACTAGAGGACGGGAAACCACCTTTAGACCTTCCAGGAATTAAGGTTTTTGATCAAACAAAAAAGATCCAAAAATCCCTTGAAAAATGCCTGGATAAAAAAGGGGACTCCTTTACTTGAAAAGCTGTTCAGAATAGTCAGTATTGTTGATAA
>NZ_JBJGXI010000109.1:0-1005 GCF_045635475.1 Radiobacillus sp. PE A8.2
GCGTGATGGCGTACCTTTTGTAGAATGGACCGGCGAGTTACGATTTACTGCAAGGTTAAGCCGGATAGGGCGGAGCCGCAGCGAAAGCGAGTCTGAATAGGGCGCATATAGTAGTAGGTCGTAGACCCGAAACCGTGTGATCTACCCATGTCCAGGGTGAAGGTCAGGTAACACTGACTGGAGGCCCGAACCCACGCACGTTGAAAAGTGCGGGGATGAGGTGTGGGTAGGGGTGAAATGCCAATCGAACACGGAGATAGCTGGTTCTCTCCGAAATAGCTTTAGGGCTAGCCTCAAGCAGAGAGTACTGGAGGTAGAGCACTGATTGGACTAGGGGCCCTCATCGGGTTACCGAATTCAGTCAAACTCCGAATGCCAGATACTTACGCTTGGGAGTCAGACTATGGGTGATAAGGTTCATAGTCGAAAGGGAAACAGCCCAGACCGTCAGCTAAGGTCCCAAAGTATACGTTAAGTGGAAAAGGATGTGGAGTTGCCCAGACAACCAGGATGTTGGCTTAGAAGCAGCCACCATTTAAAGAGTGCGTAATAGCTCACTGGTCGAGTGACTCTGCGCCGAAAATGTACCGGGGCTAAACGTATCACCGAAGCTACGGATTGTTCTTTTAGAACAATGGTAGGAGAGCGTTCTAAGTGCAGCGAAGTCAGACCGAGAGGACTGGTGGAGCGCTTAGAAGTGAGAATGCCGGTATGAGTAGCGAAAAAGAAGTGAGAATCTTCTTCACCGAATGCCTAAGGTTTCCTGAGGAAGGCTCGTCCACTCAGGGTTAGTCGGGACCTAAGCCGAGGCCGAAAGGCGTAGGCGATGGACAACAGGTGGATATTCCTGTACCACCTCTAGACCGTTTGAACGACGGGGGGACGCAGAAGGATAAGGAATGCGTGCTGTTGGATATGCACGCCCAAGCAGTGAGTGAGTCAGATAGGCAAATCCGTCTGGCAATCACAAGCTGTGATGGGGAGGGAAATTAAGTACCGAAGTTC